>NZ_JBVCPH010000016.1:0-100289 GCF_057456235.1 Photobacterium sp.
GTCTCCCCATGTGAGAGTAGGTCATCGCCAGGCGCCCAATTGCTTTATGCTGAATAGACACTGCGGAGTGGTAGTTCAGTTGGTTAGAATACCGGCCTGTCACGCCGGGGGTCGCGGGTTCGAGTCCCGTCCACTCCGCCATTTATTTAGAGTCGTATGCTCTTTAAACTTATACGATAGGGGTGTAGCTCCAACTGGCAGAGCAGCGGATTCCAAATCCGCGTGTTGGGAGTTCGAATCTCTCCACCCCTGCCATTTTAGAAAGCCTCAGCAGAAATGCTGAGGCTTTTTTTGTATCTGATGTTTGGGGAAATTAACGGTTTTATGTCAACCCAAAGGCGAAAAGTGTATTTTGAACTTGTTGCTGTAGCTGATTACCGTTAGCATGCCTTTATTGTCACTGGTACCATGCTTGTGACGGGGGACGGAATTTCACCTTTAACCGCTCTTGTCGAGATGATGACTCCTGCTGTGGTTGGATTGCTCTCTATGGCAGGGCTATTGCTATGTTACCTATCCTAAGATATAAACCTGATATAGATAGGCTGGTATGGCTCATCCTCTAAGCGAAAATCCCAAAATTTTTGTCCATATTCTCAAGTGGACACTACTTATTATTCCTGTCGCAGTCATTGTTGGTTCACTCAATGCTTTCTTTCTCTGGATCTTGAGTTGGGCTACCACGACTCGAATCGACAATTCCTGGTTGATTTACTTATTACCCCTTGCCGGTATTGTGATTGTTTATTGTTATCGAAATTTTGGGAAAAACTCAGAAGGTGGTAATAACCTCATCATGGATGAAATCCATGAACCAGGAGCAGGTATTCCTACAAGAATGGGACCTCTGGTATTGATTACGACGGTGATCACTCATTTATTTGGGGGATCTGCGGGTCGGGAAGGTACGGCCGTTCAGATTGGCGGAGCAACAACGCATTGGCTGGCCCGAGTCTTTAAACTCAATGAATCTGACACTCGCTTGATCCTTATTGCAGGGGTGGCTGCAGGATTTGGTGCGGTATTCGGCACGCCATTAACCGGTGCAATCTTTGCGCTGGAAGTACTGGCTATCGGCCGCTTGAAGTTTGACGCGATTATTCCTGCCCTTTTTGCCGCTATTCTTGCCGATCTGGTGTGTAGTGCATGGGGAGCGCATCATACTCATTATCGGATTGACTTTTTAGAGACCATTACCTTGTTTGAGCAAGCGGTAAAAGTGGATATCTTTCTGATCGGAAAAATCATTTTAGCTTCGATAGCATTTGGTTTGGCTGGATACCTGTTTGGTGAGTTGACCCATGCCTTTAAAGATATCTTTAAAGCAACCCTGAAAAATCCATATCTTATTGTGGTGGTTGGGGGGCTGATCGTTATCGGTACTGTTCAGTTGATTGGCCATTATGATTATATCGGTCTCGGGGTCTATTCGAACCGAGAGGGTGGCGTCAGTATTCTCAGCGCATTCAATGAGGGTGGTGCTGAATGGTACAGCTGGTTGCTTAAGCTGTTACTGACAGCCATTACTTTGGCTGCTGGCTATAAAGGTGGGGAGGTGACTCCACTGTTCTTTGTTGGTGCCACATTAGGAAACACCATGGCCTGGGTAATGGGTGCGCCAGTTGATCTATTTGCCGCACTTGGCTTTTTGGCTGTATTTGCTGCGGCAACCAATACCCCGCTTGCCTGTACCATTATGGGCGTCGAGTTGTTTGGTGCAGACTATATGTTGTACTTTGCGATTGCCTGTTTTACAGCTTACTATTTTAGTGGTCATACTGGCATTTATTCCTCTCAACGGGTTGCTGTACCTAAGTTATTTGACTTAAAAGGTGCACCAAAAATCACCCATAAGTTAGGTGAGTTGCGTGAAACGCATTCATCTCTGCTAAAAGCAATAGTTAAAAAACACTCCGAATAATCGTAAGGCCGTACCATTGTGCGGCCTTAATTATTTTCACATGAGTTCGTCATTTTTTTTGTTTTGCCCTTGCTGTGATTTATTCCCTTCCCTATACTCTTTTCGAAACTTGTCGGAGTGCCAAATGGCTGAGACCGTATTACGGGATCCGTTGAACCTGATCAGGCTAATACCTGCGAAGGGAACAAGAGAATTCTTCTGCCTAGCTGCATTGATAGATACAACACATATTAATGCACAACTAGCGCACCGGATGATGCTGCACAGCCTTTGTGTACGCCTCTTGTTTACGCGCCAATCCGCCAAGCAATTTCCCCTATATCGATATTTTAGGAATTTGCTATGTCGAATCGCAAACAAGCGAGACTGGAAGCTAAACAATTTATAGATTCACTTACTGCTCAACCTTTTCCTAATTCCCGGAAGATTTATGTGCAAGGTAGCCGAGCTGATATTCAGGTGCCCATGCGCGAGATTGCTCTGTCTGCCAGCCTGGTTGGTGGAACGAAGAAAGATCCTATTCTTGAGCCCAACGAACCTATCCGTGTCTATGACACCTCCGGTTTTTATACCGATCCCAAGCAGCCTGTAAATATTTACGTTGGCTTAAATAAAATTCGTTCAGGCTGGATAGATGAGCGTGGTGACACTGAACAGTTAGGTGAGTTAAGTTCGAAATATACCAAAGAACGCTTATCTGACGATACACTGGACGATCTTCGTTTTTCCCAGCAAATACCCCCTCGTCGTGCCAAGCAAGGGCTATGTGTCACCCAGTTGCACTATGCACGAAAAGGCATTGTGACACCTGAGATGGAATACATTGCCATTCGTGAAAATATGGGGCGTGTCGAGTATCAAGATGGAGTGCTGAACCAACAGCACCCCGGCATTAGTTTTGGTGCCAACCTGCCTGCTGAAATTACGCCTGAGTTTGTGCGCCAGGAAGTGGCTGAAGGTCGTGCCATTATTCCTGCCAACATTAACCATCCTGAATCTGAACCGATGATCATTGGTCGTAACTTTCTGGTGAAAGTGAATGCCAATATTGGCAACTCCGCCGTCAGCTCTTCCATTGAAGAAGAAGTTGAAAAGCTAGTGTGGTCAACCCGCTGGGGCGGCGATACCGTGATGGATCTCTCTACCGGTCGTAATATTCATGAAACCCGTGAGTGGATCATCCGTAACAGTCCTGTGCCAATTGGTACGGTACCTATGTATCAGGCATTGGAAAAAGTGAATGGTATTGCTGAGAACCTGAACTGGGAAGTCTTCCGCGATACCTTGTTGGAACAAGCCGAGCAAGGGGTTGATTACTTCACAATTCATGCTGGTGTGTTGCTTCGTTATGTGCCGATGACGGCTAAACGAGTGACCGGCATTGTGTCACGTGGTGGCTCGATCATGGCGAAATGGTGTTTAGCACATCATGAAGAAAGCTTCCTCTATGTCCACTTCCGTGAAATCTGTGAAATCTGTGCGCAATACGATATTGCCCTTTCTTTAGGTGATGGCTTGCGTCCGGGCTCTGTTGCCGATGCGAATGATGAAGCGCAGTTTAGTGAGCTACGTACACTGGGTGAACTGACGAAAATTGCCTGGGAATATGATGTCCAGGTGATGATTGAAGGCCCGGGCCATGTCCCAATGCATATGATCAAAGAAAACATGGAAGAGCAGCTGAAGCATTGCCATGAAGCCCCTTTTTATACATTGGGTCCGCTCACGACAGATATCGCACCAGGTTATGATCATATTACCTCGGGAATTGGTGCTGCGGTCATTGGTTGGTATGGTTGCGCTATGCTGTGTTATGTCACTCCGAAAGAACACCTTGGTTTACCGAATAAAGACGACGTAAAAGTGGGTCTGATCACGTACAAGTTATGTGCGCATGCGGCAGACTTGGCTAAAGGCCATCCTGGTGCACAAGTCCGAGACAACGCTTTGTCAAAAGCGCGTTTTGAATTCCGCTGGGAAGATCAATTTAACCTGGGTTTAGATCCTGATACTGCTCGTGCATATCATGACGAAACCCTGCCTCAGGAATCGGGAAAAGTTGCGCATTTTTGCTCTATGTGCGGGCCTAAATTCTGTTCGATGAAGATCTCTCAGGAAGTACGTGATTACGCCAAAGGTCTTGAACAGGATGACGAGTTAGCGATCAAATTATTGAATGATCCATTGGCAGGCATGCAGCAAAAATCCGATGAGTTCCGTTCCCGAGGTAGTGAGTTATACCACCCTGCCCAAGAGGATAGTTAATGAGCTCTTTATGTTTACCCGATAGTTTAACACCGTTGCTAATGCATGTAGAACCGCTGCTGGCCACTGCTGATCAGTATCAGCTGGGTGAGTCTGTCAGTGTCAAGTTGAGCGATTCGGGTGCTGTAGAGATTCAAATGGAAGGGCGTCAGTTCAGTCTGGTATTTAATCAGGCTGATGCTGCTGTCGATGGCTACAGAGTGCTGGATCAGTGGTTAGCCCCTTATCCGACGTTGAGTGAGATGCAGCATAAGGTTGAGCTCGACCCGTCATTAGTGGTGTGTGACTTCCCTACGGATAAGGGCTGCGTTGATATCTGGCATCATAACGGTGAAGCTCGTGCGCTCTATTGTCACCATGCCGGCGCCAGTGATCCTCAGCGTGCAATGTTACTAACCGCCCTGGCGCTCGATTATCCGTTGGAAGATGCAGTGACTTTGGCGCGCGCGCATGCTCGAGGTTATCAGGAATCGAATCCCGATGGTTATGGTGAGATTAGCTGGCCAATGCGCCGTGAGTTGTTTCCCCGTCCATTAACGGCTAATCATCCGGAAATCGCCGAGTTAGGCTGGCGCAGCAAAGAAGTGGCGGTTGCTCCTTTTGCCGCGACGGATCCAAGTCAGTTGGCACTGTATCCGGTTGTCGATTCGGCAGAATGGGTAGAACGCTTACTCAAGTTGGATGTGAAAACCACCCAGCTGCGAATTAAAGATTCGCAATCGTCTGAGCTTGAAGATCAAATCCAGCGAATTGTTACCTTGGGCAATACTTATCATGCTCAGGTTTTTGTTAATGACTACTGGCAGTTGGCAATTAAGCATCACGCTTATGGCGTTCACCTTGGCCAGGAAGATTTAGATACTGCCGATCTGAGCGCGATTCAGCAGGCAGGCTTGCGACTTGGTATATCGACTCATGGCTATTTTGAGATCCTGCGAGCCGTGGAGTTTTCGCCGAGTTATATCGCACTGGGTCATATTTATCCTACCACGACCAAAGAGATGCCATCCAAGCCGCAAGGCCTGAATCGTCTGGCGCTGTATCAAAAATTGCTTGGCGATGCGTTCCCGACTGTGGCGATTGGCGGCATTGATTTATCTCGTGCGGAAAAAGTATGGCGTACCGGGGTCAGTAGTGTGGCTGTGGTCCGCGCAGTGACTCAGGCCGATGATAAAAAAGCGGCGATTGAGGCATTTAATCAATTATTGATCCGCCATGCTACAGGGGAACCGCTGGATGCTGAGTGAGCGGGAATTTGTACGCTACAGCCGTCAGATTATGTTGCCGGAAATCGGTGAACAAGGTCAGCAGTTATTGGCTCGTTCTCAGATTTTGTTAGTGGGAGCCGGAGGGCTGGGCTCTTCGGCGGCACTGTATCTGGCGGGAGCTGGCGTGGGAAATATGGTGATCGCCGATGACGACGAAGTCGACAGCTCAAACCTGCAGCGTCAGGTGATTTATCGCGATGCCCATCAAGGACAAAGCAAAGCCAAAATAGCGGCAGAGCAGATCCTGGCGCTTAACCCGCATATACGGGTGCGTGCAGTACAAGCCCGGTTAGCCAGTCAGCGTCTGGCGATGGAAGTGGATCTGGCTGACGTTATTTTAGATTGCAGCGACAACCTGCCTACTCGATATGCGGTGAATCGGGCCTGTTTTTCTGCGGGTAAGCCTCTGATCTCAGGCGCAGCCATTCGCTGGCAAGGGCAGTTGATGGCATTTGATTTCAGGCACAAACAAGGGCCGTGTTATCACTGCCTGTTCCCTGCGCAATCCGATGCACCACCAGAGCCACAGAATTGCAGCCATTCAGGTATTGCCGGTCCGATTGTCGGCATGATGGGAACGATGCAGGCACTGGAAACGATTAAGTGTATTACCGGGGCGGGACAAGTCGCCTTTGCTTCGTTGCAGCAATTTGACGGTCTGACAATGGCCTGGCAACGATTTAACCTTACCCGGGATAAGCAGTGTCCTGTTTGTCGTCCGGGTAGTGATAAAAGAGAGCAGGATTCTAATGACAACCAATAACCCGATACTGAATGACGTGAAGATCCCGATCTGGGTGAATGATAAGCCGGTAGATTGCTCATCAGAGCAAAGTCTTACAGCGTTGCTGACGACTCTGGAAATGCCACTGAAAGCCACTGCACTCGCTTTAAACGACGAGATCGTTGCACGCAGTGAATGGGACAGCACACGATTAAGTGCTGGTGATCGAATTGCTTTGTTTCAAGCCATTGCCGGAGGTTAAATGCTAACTATTGCGGATAAAACATTTGCTTCACGTCTTTTTACCGGCACCGGTAAATATGCCAATAGTCAGACAATGGCTGATTCTATCATTATCTCTGAATCTGAGTTAGTGACGATGGCGCTGAAGCGGGTCGACATTGATAACCGTGACGATGATATTCTGGCTCCGTTGATCAAAGCGGGCGTGAATTTACTGCCGAACACCTCAGGAGCAAAAAATGCCCAAGAGGCCATTTTTGCCGCCAAGCTTGCCCGTGAAGCGCTGGGAACCAATTGGCTGAAACTGGAGATTCATCCGGACCCCAAGTATTTAATGCCGGATCCGATTGAAACACTGATAGCGGCAGAGCAACTGGTACGAGATGGCTTTATCGTTCTGCCATATTGCCATGCCGATCCGGTGTTATGTAAGCGCCTGGAAGAAGTGGGTTGTGCCGCGGTGATGCCGTTAGGTGCACCGATTGGTTCCAACAAAGGGCTGGTTTCGCGTGATTTTCTTGAAATTATCATCGATCAGGCCCGGGTGCCGGTGATTGTTGATGCGGGGATCGGTGCTCCCTCCCATGCAGCCGAAGCGATGGAGATGGGTGCTGATGCGGTTCTGGTGAATACCGCAATTGCTGCCGCTGCCGATCCGGTTGCGATGGGCAAAGCCTTCAAGCTTGCCGTTGAAAGTGGGCGGTTGGCTTATGAAGCGGGCTTGGCGGGTACGGTTAATCATGCGATAGCTTCAAGCCCTTTAACGGCTTTCTTAGATCAAAGCGCATAAGGGGAGCCGCATGAGCTATGTTGATGTCTGGAAGCAGCTTGATTGGGATGATGTGCGCTTATCTATCTACAGTAAAACGGCGGCAGATGTAGAGCGAGCGTTACGTAAATCTAAACGTGATCTGGACGATTTCAAAGCACTTATTTCACCGGCGGCCGAACCGTACCTCGAGCAGATGGCACAACAATCGGCGGCATTAACGCGGAAGCGTTTCGGTCATACAATATCGTTTTATGTCCCGCTGTATTTGTCGAATTTGTGTGCGAATGCCTGTACCTATTGCGGCTTTTCGATGGAGAATCGGATCAAGCGGCGTACCTTGGCTATCGAAGAGATCGAGCTTGAGTGCCAGGCAATCAAGGCAATGAACTTTGACAGTGTGCTGTTGGTAACGGGTGAGCATGAGCGCAAAGTGGGAATGGAATACTTCCGTAAAACGGTACCGACGATAAAACAGCAGTTCAGTTATTTGGCGATGGAAGTACAGCCGCTGGAACAACATGAATATGCCGAGCTGAAAACCTTAGGCTTAGATGCGGTGATGGTGTATCAGGAAACCTACAGCGCCCCAACCTATGTCAAGCACCATTTGCGTGGTAATAAGATGGATTTTGAATATCGGCTGGCCACCCCAGATCGCCTGGCAAAAGCGGGGATAGATAAAATCGGTATTGGGGCTTTGATTGGTTTGGAAGAATGGAGGACTGATTGTTTCTTTGCGGCCAGCCATCTCGATTATCTTGAGCGTACGTATTGGCAAACGCGTTACTCGATTTCTTTTCCGCGCTTACGGCCCTGTGAAGGCGGTTTACAACCGAAATCGGTAATGAGTGATCGCCAATTGGTTCAGCTGATTTGTGCTTATCGGATGTTTAATCCGCACGTGGAGTTATCACTGTCGACCCGGGAATCCCCCGAATTTCGAGATAATGTGCTGCCTTTAGGCGTGACCAGCATGTCGGCCGGGTCGAAAACACAACCTGGCGGATATGCCAGTGATGAGCCGGAGCTAGAGCAGTTCTCTATCAGTGATGATCGTTCGGTGGCAGACGTTGCGGCGGCAGTGAAGCAACACGGATTTGAAGTGGTGTGGAAGGACTGGCACCATGCCTATTCCGGCTGAAAAGTGACTATTTGGGTTGAAATAAAAACTCCCGCGCTCGAGAAGAGGGCGGGAGTTTTATGTTTTAGGTACCTGACGCATTGAAGTCAGGTCGTCATTTCTGGTGTTAGCGTTTAAGTGGTGCTGTTGCCTGCGCTAACCACGCCAAATCATCTCCTTCCAGTGACGGGCTGATCACGGTGAAGACGGTGCGGTGATAATTGTTGAGCCATGCCAGTTCAATATCGTCAAGCAGGCTAAGGTCAATCAGGCGACGATCGATCGGAGCACGGGTCAGGGATTCAAAGCCCATCACGGTCATATCACCTTGCGTTGCCACTTCTACTACCAGCTCCAGGTTTTCGATACGGATCCCGAAGGCGTCAGCACGGTAGTAACCCGGCTCATTAGACAGCACCATGCCCGGAAGCAGTGCGGTTGGGTTGTATACTTTCGCAATGCGTTGCGGACCTTCATGCACGCTCAAGAAATGCCCCACCCCGTGACCGGTGCCATGGTCGTAGTCGAAGCCATGCGCCCACAGGTGCTGGCGAGCAAGTGCATCAAGTTGTGAGCCGGTTGTACCTTTCGGAAAACGTGCCGAAGCAAGAGCAATATGCCCCTTCAGTACCAGTGTAAACGCCTGTTTTACTTCATCGCCGGGCTGACCGATGGCAATGGTGCGGGTGATATCCGTTGTGCCGTCCGGATACTGGCCGCCTGAATCGACCAGATAGACATTATCCATTTCCAGCGTGCTCGGCTCTGGCTGGTTTAAGTGATTGTAGTGGCACATTGCCGCATTGCCGCCGGCAGCAGAAATGGTATCAAAACTCACATCACTGCAGCTGGTATCCTGGACGCGGAACTGCCATAACGTGTCAGATAGTGTGCCTTCATCGAGTAAATTACCCGCTGCTACCTGCGAATCAACCCATGCCAGGAACTTAGACACAGCCACACCATCACGGATGTGACACGCTTTCATCCCGGCAACTTCGGTTGGATTTTTGGCGGCTTTCGGTAGTGAGCAAGGATCAGCGGCTTCGATAATATTGGCTCCCGCAGCACGTAAGACCTGATCAGCCCAAGCGTTACTCGTTGCCGGATCAACCAGAACGTGCTTGCCGCTCAGTGCTTGTAAACCGGCTTCTAAGACATCTGGCTGATGGGTACGGACACCTTCGCCCACATGCCCTGAAAATTCAGCTGGCAGACGAGCAGGGTCGATATAAAAATCGACGCTGGCATCGGCATGGATAATAGCGGTCGAGAGCAATACCGGCAGGCTTGGTACGTCACTGCCACGGATATTCAGTAACCAGGCAATACTGTCTACCTGAGTCAGTAATGCCGCTTCGGCTTTCTGTTTTATCAGCTCTGCGGCAATTTTATTGCGCTTGTCATGGCTGCTCTGGCCGACAAAGTCCAGGCCCATCAATTTGGCATCAGACAGTGTCGCCGCCGGGCGGTCATGCCATAGCGTATCGATTGGATTCGCATCAATACAGACCAGCTCTAATACTCCGGCAAGGCTTTCTGTTGTGCGTGTTAGCCATGCGCCGCTGTGCAGGCGGGCATCAACGGCCACTTTGCTGCCAACGGCAAGGTTATCCAGGGTCCACTGAACCGGTGGCTCTTCAATCAGATGGCGATATTCAAAGACTTCCCCCGGGACTTGTTTACGAACCTGCACCACATAGCGGCCATCAACAAAGACAGCGGCGTTGTCGCGGGTGATCACCGCCATACCGGCAGAGCCGGTAAAGCCTGTCGCCCAGAGCAGACGTTCGTTGTGAGCGGGGATGTACTCGCCCAGATATTCATCTTCATGAGGAATGAGCAATGCGTCGAGCTGATTGTCAGTCAGCCATTGGCGAATTTGCTCAACACGTTGTGAGATAACTGCTTGCATGTTTTGAGGTTCCTTGTGTATGCCACCGTCCGTGTGACGGAATGAATGCCAACCTGAATAAGTCAAGACAAGGTCGGTATCACCGAGACTTATTGCCATGCACTGAGTTGTTCAGGCTGATCACATTACGGTATCGCTTTTGCTGGCTGGCTGCAATTAAGAGGCGGATAAATCACCACAGCGGCTGATTATTATTTGACGTAACCAGCTATGTCCCGGATCTTTTTCCTGGTGCTGATGCCAGAATAACGTATAAGCCATAGCAGGCAGCTCGAACGGTAAAGGCACGACCACCAAGTCGAGCTGGGCGGCAATATAGTTGGCAAAATGACTGGGAGCGGTAAACACCAGATCGGTGTGGGTACAGAGGCTGGCCGCACTATTGAAGTCTGGCACATATATCGCGATGTCTCTTTTCAGGCCGAGATCCGCCAGCTTGTAATCGAGTAACCAGCGATCACTACCGTCACAGCGCACCTGTATATGGCGCTGGCGCAGGTAATTATCCTGATCCCATCGCTGGTCTAAGAGCGGATGATCCTTACGTACAATGCAGCGCTGGGTATCCCGGTGGAGTTCCTGCCACACGATATCTTTGGGCGGCATTAAGGTGAGCATGGCATCTTTGGGATTGAGATCTTTGCCGGTCACGCCGAAATCAACTTCCCCGCGTTGCAGTTTGCTGAAGGTACTGGGATCCCAAGACTGGGTATCTAAAATGATATTAGGGCCTTTAGTGAAAACTTCGCTGAGAAATTGCGGCAGTAATAGCGGGTAAGCACTTTCCACTAAAGCCATTTTGAAATGGCGATCACTGCTTTGTGGCATAAATTCGATCGGTGCCGCCAGTTGTTCGATATCCCGCAGCAGTTGTTCTAAGAGCGGTAACAGGGCTTGTGCCCGTGGTGTCGGCTTGAGGCCGTGGGATGAGCGGAGAAACAGGGGATCATGAAACTGTTCACGCAGACGCGTCAGGCTTTTGCTGACCGCCGACTGGCTCAGATGCAACCGCTTGGCGGCGAGGGTGACACTGCATTCTTCTAGCAGTACATGAAGACAAACCAGTAGATTGAGATCAAGCCGGGCAAGCTTTTCAAATGACACGGTGCACCTCTGCTAACAGTGATATTCCAAAGTGGAAATTCTGGTTTGAATATAAACCATTTCTATTCATATCACTAAAGCCTTAGACTGCCGCTGTCATTTAATAGGAAAGTCACATGCAACCAGAAACATCAGCAGTCAGTCAGCAGACTGCCGCAACAGGAACAAGATTAGTCGCCTTAATGGTGGTCCTTGTTTTATTCAGCCCGCTTGCTATCGATATTTATCTGCCAGCGCTTCCTGCGATGGCGGAGACATTTGCGGTCGATATAACCCGGGTGCAAGATACCGTTACCTGGTTCATGTTCAGTCTTGGCTTGGGCCAGCTGCTAGCCGGCCCGCTGGCAGATCGTTTGGGCCGACGTCCGATTGCTTTGGGTGGTGTAACCATTTATGCCCTGAGTGCAGCGATGGCGTACTGGGCAAAAACATTGGATTTATTGCTGGTGGCGCGTCTGCTGCAGGGCTTGGGTGCCTGTGCAACGTCGGTCGCCGCCTTTGCTGCTGTGCGTGACAGTTTCGGTCCGGAACGCAGCGGCCGTATGATCAGCTACCTCAATGGTGCAATTTGCTTTATCCCGGCCTTGGCTCCGATCTTAGGTTCATGGTTAACCTATGAGTTTGGCTGGCGGTCTAATTTCAGTTTCATGGCAGGTTTTGCGCTGGTCGCGGGTAGCTTCATTGCTCTTTGTTTTAAAGAAACCCGACCGGCAGACACCAATACTGATGGTGCAATGATCAGCCTGGATCGTTACATGTCAGTGCTGCGTGAGCCGACATTTTTGTTCCACGCCACGCTTTGCATGCTGTCAATGGCGGTGGTCCTGGCTTTTGTCACATCAGCGCCGGTCTGGCTGATGATCGAGTTGGGTCTGGATATGGGGCAGTTTACCCTATGGTTCGGAGTCAATGCGACATTGAACATCCTGGCTTGTATGATCGCACCAAAATACATGGATAAATTCGGTACCCGCCAAACATTGAGCACTGGCTTGATTTTACTCGTTATCTCCGGTGCTGCGATGCTGGCATTCAGCAGTATTTCGCAAGCCTGGGCCTTTATGGTTCCCATTTTCATGTGCTCATTTGGCTTTGCATTTGTACTGGGCTCATCGGCGGGTAAGGCGCTGGCACCTTTCGGTGACCGTGCCGGGACTGCCGCAGCCTTGCTTGGCCTGTTTCAGATGAGCGGGGCCGGCATGATGGTAAGTCTGACTCAGCGGTTGGATCTTACCCCGCCCATGCTGCTGACCTTCCAGATGTGGTTACTGATCCCAGGACTGTTGATTCTATGGTCGAAGCTGGGTCATCGGTGGCATGGCGCAGTGCCTGCCCGTTAACAAAATTTATAACTAGACGCCTTTTATCCCTAGAGGCGCTGGGTCTCGACAACCCTGCTATTCGTTTAGCCTGTCACATCAGTGACAGGCTTTTTTTATAACCATTCATCGGATTGCTCATTAACGAAATAGCGGCAAGCGGAACAGTTATAAAAGGAGCTAAGCGACAGGGCTACTTTTTGTCATTTTACCTTTCCATTGCTGGATTAGCAGGCCGCAGACGATCAGGACTAAACCCACTAACGTTGAGGGGTGGATCTCTTCGCCAATAATTGTGGCCAGCAGCAGCAGGGAAATGAACGGCGAGATAAAAATGAGATTACTGATGCGTGCAGTATTGTTAGTCAGGCGCAGCGCATTCAGCCACAGCACGAAAGTGATCCCCATTTCGAACAGACCGACATAGCTTACGGCTAACCAGCCTTGCCATGGCACGGAGTCCCAGCTACCGGAATAAAAGCTCAGGCCGATGGAGAATGGCAGCGAAAGCAAAAAGCCCAGCAAGACACCTAACACCGGATCGGCTTGGTTCTTCGTATTTAAGATCCAGTACATCGCCCATAGCAGGGTCGAAAACAGTGCCAGTGCGACGCCCAGAGGGTTGTCAAACTGCAACGCCACCACATCCCCTTTCGTCGCGATAATGACCACCCCCAGGTAGCCGCATGCGCAGGCAATCCAGTCCTGTCGACGGATTTTCTGACCTAAGAAAATCGCGGCCATCAAGGTCAGCGTGATGGCCCAGCTGTAATTAAGTGGCTGAGCCTGAGAGGCCGGCAGCAGCTCATAGGCTTTAAACAACACCAGGTAATAGGCAAATGGGTTAATGAGGCCAAGCGCCAGGTAATAGAGCGGGCGAGCCGCAAACGTACGACCTAACAGATGCAGTTTACCTTGCCAGAAAGCGATAAGGGTTAGCATGACAGCCGACACAATACTGGCGGCGACCATCATCTGGATGGGAGTGAAATAGTCCAGGGTGATCTTAAAGGCGGTCGCTACCGTCGACCAAAGCAGAACTGCAGCTAATCCATACCCAAGCGCATGACGTTCGTTCATTGTTTACCCATTAATAAGCCGTGAAGCCTCCCGCTCACCACGAGTCGGGCCGCAACAACAGCATGTAAAAAGAAGTCAGATATTCATCATAAAGAGCGCTAGTCTATTCGATTGTTTTTCGCACGACCAGCGCACAGGAGGCGATGCTGTGACGATCAGCCCAATCATGATGGACAATTCTGCCGGCGGGTTATCAAGGGCTCCTGATGGGTCGATAATCACTGGACATTCATCCAGTATCCACTTAGCCTTTGAACTCGTAATTTCTACTTTTTCCGGTTTAAAAATATTTCAGGTTTAACAATAATGATGACTGAATGGCTTAGCGGTGGTGCTTTGGTTGCATTCGCCACCCTTTCAGGAGCAACGATTGCCAGTGTGATCACTGGATTGTGGATGAGAGGGCGTTTGCAGCAGCAAGCCCAATTATTTCAGCAGCAGATTGAGTCCGATAGGCGGTTGGCGCAAAGCCGTGAACAACAATTGCAAGAGGTCCTGGCGGAACGTAACCAGGATCTTGATGGCCTGGATATCGAGCGTGACCGTCTGACCGGTGAACTGCGCCAGATGCATGCGCGTCTGGCTGCCGCATTAGAGAAAATGCGTTATTTTGAAACGCTGAAGACAGAAAAACAGTACCTGACCGAGCAACTGGAAAACGCCCGTTCAGCTAATGCCGGGTTAGAAGCCGACTTACGCGAACAGCATGCTCGCCATGTTGAAGAGCAAAAAGCGGGGGAAGAAAAAATAGCGCTGCTGGAAAACGCAGAGGAACGCTTACGGGTGCAGTTTGAAAGCTTAGCCAACCGTCTGTTTGAACAGAAGACCCGAACCGTGGATGAACAGAACAAATTGAGTCTGGAAAGCTTGCTAAACCCGTTGAAGGAACAGCTTGACGGGTTCAAAAAACAAGTTACCGACAGTTTCAGCCAGGAAGCCCGCGAACGGCATACTCTGGTGCATGAAATTAATAACCTTAAGCAGCTCAATGAACAGATGGCACTGGAAGCGGTCAACCTGACCCAGGCACTCAAGGGCGATAATAAAGCACAGGGTAACTGGGGAGAGGTGGTGTTGGCCCGGGTGCTGAGCGAATCAGGGTTGCGCGAAGGCCATGAATATCAGACTCAGGTGAATCTGGACAATGGCGCCGGGAAGCGTTATCAGCCTGATGTGGTAGTGCATTTACCGCAAGAAAAAGACGTGGTGGTTGACGCCAAAATGTCACTGGTGGCTTATGAGCGTTTCTTTAATGCCGAGACGGCGGCCGAGCGTGATCTGGCGATGGGGGATCATGTCGCCTCTGTCCGTGCTCATCTTCGCGGCTTAAGTCGCAAAGATTACCATCAGCTGCATGGGGTACAGAGTCTTGACTATGTCCTGATGTTTATTCCGGTTGAGCCGGCCTTTCAGGCAGCAATAGCCGCTGACCCGAGCCTGATCCGCGATGCCATGGATCTCAATATCATGCTGGTCAGCCCGACCACCTTGCTGGTTGCCCTAAGGACGATCAATAACCTATGGCGTAATGAAAAACAAAACCAGAACGCCAAGGAGATCGCAGATCGGGCCAGCAAGCTGTATGACAAATTACGCTTGTTTGTTGCTGACATGGAAGCGGTGGGGGGCTCCTTGGAAAAAGCCAGCCAGAGCTATCAGGGCGCTATGAATAAGCTCAGTACCGGACGGGGAAATATGATCCGCCAGGCTGAGGGTTTTAAGCTGCTAGGAGTGGAAGTCAAGCGCGATATCAGTCCGGGGCTGGTTGAAAAAGCCGAGGCCGTGCTGAGCGAACGAAAGGACGTTGAGCGTCAGGAGTGCGTTGCCGCAAATGATTTGCCGTAGTGCTTTGAGCAAACCGTGACCATCAAGTACACTAAGCAAGTTGTTTACACATATAAACATGACGGATATAGCATGACGGATATCACACAAGATACGACCCATTTTGGCTATCGTACCGTAGCCAAGGAAGATAAAGCGAACCTGGTCGCGGAAGTTTTTCATTCTGTAGCCGCGAAATACGACATCATGAACGACATGATGTCGCTGGGCATTCACCGGGTATGGAAGCGCTTTACCATTGATTGCAGTGGGGTTCGCAGTGGTCAGCGCGTGCTTGATTTGGGCGGCGGTACGGGTGATTTAACCGCGAAGTTTTCTCGTATTGTGGGTGAGGATGGCCAGGTCGTTCTGGCTGATATTAACAATTCGATGCTGAAAGTGGGCCGTAGCAAGCTTCGTGATAGCGGCATTGTCGGGAATGTCGCCTACGTGCAGGCTAATGCCGAAGAGTTGCCTTTCCCCGATGATTACTTTGATTGCATTACGATCAGCTTCTGTCTACGTAACGTTACCGATAAAGATAAAGCGCTGCGTTCGATGTTCCGGGTCTTAAAACCGGGCGGCCGGCTGTTAGTGCTAGAGTTTTCAAAGCCGATTCTGGAGCCGTTATCCAAATTGTATGATGCCTACTCTTTCCACTTGCTGCCAAAAATGGGCGAAATCATTGCCAACGATGGTGACAGTTATCGCTATCTGGCTGAGTCTATCCGCATGCACCCGGATCAGGAAACGCTGAAAGGGATGATGGAAGACGTAGGCTTCGAGCAAACCACTTACCACAACCTGACGGGTGGTATTGTGGCGTTGCACCGCGGTTTTAAGTTCTGAGGACGCTATGTCATTTGATGCCTTTGTCACTGGCGCGGTCGAAACCTCGCTGAATAAACTGTTAAAAGACGATCCAGACAGCCTGCGTCGTCTTGCTCGCTTGCGCGGTAAAGTGATCAGCGTAACCATCAATGAATTTGGCAAAAAGCTGATTTTCATTTTCAGTCAGCAGATCGATGTACTGGCCGCTTATGAAGGCGATGTGGATTGTCAGTTAGCGCTGAATCTGAGTGTGCTGCCTGAGCTACGCCGGAAAGCCAACCTTACCCGGTTAATTAAAGCCGATAAACTGGCGGTGGAGGGTGATATTCAACTGGCACAACAGTTTTCCACTTTACTCAGTGGCTTGAAGCCTGATTTCGAAGAAAAACTGTCGCATTACACCGGTGATATTGTTGCTCACACTGTCGTGGACGGGGCTAAATCCGGGATACGTTTTATTCAGCGCGGGGTCGAGCGTTGCCAGCGTGATTTGGCAGAAGTGATCACCGAGGAATGGAAATTGGTACCCCAGGCATTAGAAGTCGCCTATTTTGCCGATCAAGTCGACGACTTGAAATCTGATTGTGCGCGTCTTGAAGCACGATTTAATCAGCTGCTAGAGCAATAACCGGCCATGATAACTCTCTCTGATTGTAAACGTCTGTATCAAATCACCGAAGTCCAGCTTCGCTACGGTCTTGATGATTTATTGCCTGACGACCCCCGGATTAAAGTGCCGAAGATGGCACGCAAATCGTTGTTCTGGATTAAAAACCAGCATTCAGAAAAGCCATTGGGCGAGCGCCTGCGTCTGGCGCTGCAGGAGCTCGGGCCGGTCTGGATAAAGTTTGGTCAGATGATGTCGACCCGGCGGGATCTGTTTCCACCACATATCGCCGATCAGCTTGCCTTGCTTCAGGATCAGGTTGCTCCCTTTGACGGTAAGCTGGCCAAAACACACATGGAGCAGGCACTTGGAGGCTCGCTGGAAACCTGGTTTGATCATTTTGATGAAACCCCGCTGGCGTCGGCATCGATTGCCCAGGTACATACGGCAACGTTAAAAGAAAACGGCCGTGAAATTGTCCTGAAAGTGATCCGTCCTGATATCTTGCCGGTGATTAAGGCCGATATCAGGCTGATGTACCGCATGGCCCGCACCGTATCGCGCTTTTTGCCGGAGGCGCGTCGGTTACGCCCGGTTGAAGTGGTGCGTGAATATGAAAAAACGCTGCTCGATGAGCTGGATATGATGCGAGAGGCGGCGAATAGCATTCAGCTGAGGCGCAACTTTGAAGACAGCGATATGCTTTATGTGCCTGAGATGTTTACCGATTACAGCAGCAAAAACCTGCTGGTAATGGAACGCATTTATGGTATTCCTGTTTCTGATGTGGAAACGCTGAAAGCGAACGGCACTGACATGAAATTATTGTCAGAAAATGCGGTCACCGTTTTCTTTACCCAGGTGTTCCGTGATAGCTTCTTTCATGCAGATATGCACCCGGGGAATATTTTTGTTTCTTATGATAATCCGGCCAGCCCGCAGTGGATCGCTTTGGACTGTGGTATTGTCGGCACCCTGAACCGGGAAGACAAGCGCTACCTGGCTGAAAACCTGCTGGCATTCTTTCACCGCGACTACCGTAAAGTGGCTGAATTGCACGTCGATTCAGGCTGGGTACCGCAAGATACCAATGTCGACGAGTTTGAAGTTGCCATACGTACCGTCTGTGAGCCTATTTTTGAGAAGCCGCTGTGCGAGATATCTTTCGGTCACGTACTGCTGAATTTGTTTAATACCGCCCGCCGCTTCAATATGGAAGTGCAGCCACAGTTGGTATTGCTGCAGAAAACGCTACTGTACGTTGAAGGGCTGGGTCGTCAGCTGTATCCGCAGCTCGATCTGTGGGATACCGCGAAGCCATTCCTGGAGGACTGGATGTCGCGCCAGGTCGGGCCACAAGCTATCGTGGAAGCGATAAAGAATAAGACCCCGTACTGGGCAGAAAAGTTACCTGAATTACCCGAATTACTGTACGACAGTTTGCGCCAGGGCAAGGCAATGAACCAACGTATCGATAAACTTTATGATAATTTCATGGAGAGTCGGCGTTACCAGGGCCTTGCAAGGTTCTATTTAGGTATTGGCGCGACTCTGGTGGTATGTTCTGCCATACTTTTTAGTAATCACATTGACACTATCCCGGCGGTCTCTGCCGTTACAGGGGTCACGTTTTGGTTACTCGGGTGGCGTGCTTGTCGCAAATAGCGGTTAAGGTATACTCCTGAACATTATTTATTTGTTATTAACTAAATTATTAGTCAATAACCACAAAGAGCTGAGGTAAAACAAGCATGGGTGGTATCAGTATCTGGCAATTGCTAATTATTGCACTGATCATTGTTCTTTTGTTCGGAACTAAGAAACTTCGTAGCCTGGGTGGTGATCTGGGCTCGGCGGTGAAAGGGTTTAAAAAAGCGATAGGCGATGACGAGACGGCTGCAAAAAAAGACAGTACCGACGCTGACTTCGATCAGAAGACACTGTCTGATGAGCAGAAAGGCGATCCGGTTCAGAAGAACCAAAAAGACAAAGAGCAGGTTTAACGCGTGTTTGATATCGGGTTCTGGGAGTTAATACTGATCTCGGTGGTGGGATTAGTAGTACTGGGGCCGGAGCGTCTTCCCGTCGCGATCCGTACGGTTTCGCAATGGGTCGGCGCTGCTCGTAACATGGCAAACTCGGTGAAGGATGAATTGTCGCAGGAACTGAAAATTCAGGAGCTGCAAGACAACCTGAAAAAAGCCGAGCAAATGGGGATGAAGGATTTATCACCTGAACTGCGTGATTCTGTGGCAGAGCTGAAAAAAGCCGCCGCAGATGTGCAGCGTCCCTATGCTGAGAAAAGCGAGCAAACCTCAGCAACAACTTCTCAAAAGCAGGAATAAAATACATCACTATGTCGACAGTCGAAGATACGCAACCGCTATTTAGCCATTTGATTGAGCTGCGGAACCGGTTATTGCGTTCTATTTTGAGTGTAATCGTGGTTTTTCTTGGTTTGGTTTGGTTTGCGAATGACATTTATGTTTTCTTGTCTGCGCCTTTGGTAGAACGTCTACCGGAAGGGGCAACCATGATTGCAACCGATGTGGCATCACCTTTCTTTACGCCAATAAAACTTACCCTGGTTACCTCGGTGTTTGTTGCTGTACCAATGATTTTGTATCAGGTCTGGGGCTTTATTGCGCCGGGGCTCTACAAGCATGAGCGTAAGCTGATCATGCCACTGCTGTTTTCCAGCTCTTTGCTGTTTTACGGCGGTGTGTCATTTGCGTATTTTGTCGTATTTCCTTTGGTGTTTGGTTTTTTTACCAATATCGCGCCGGAAGGTGTGCAGGTCGCGACAGATATTGCCAGTTATCTCGACTTCGTGCTGGCGCTGTTTATGGCGTTTGGCATTGCCTTTGAGATCCCTGTCGCCATCATCTTGTTATGCTGGACGGGGGCAACTGACCCGGAAAGCCTAAGACAAAAGCGTCCTTACATTGTGGTGGCTGCTTTTGTGGTGGGGATGATGCTGACACCGCCTGACATTATCTCGCAGACGTTGCTGGCGATACCAATGTGCCTATTGTTTGAAGTGGGCCTGTTCTTCTCGCGGTTTTATGTTCGCAGCGAAGAAGAGCACGCCGATCAGCATGAAGAATAATGGCCTGCCAGAGCAGTGATATCTTGTGATAAAAAAACCGGCCGAGAGCCGGTTTTTGTTTATAAAGCTGCTATCCATATGTCGGCTCTTGACCGAAACTGCGGTGAGTTGAATCGCGATGAATGGTAAGGCGTTGCAGAGTAATCTGAAAAAACGGATGAAGTAAGATGATTGATATTGGCGTTAACCTGACCAACAGCCGATTTGATAAAGACCGTGCCGAGGTCATCTCGCGTGCTCAGGCCGCAGGCGTCAAAGGGTTGGTCCTGACCGGGACCAGCATTGAAGAAAGCCTGCAGGCACAGGTGATGGCGCAGCAGTGGCCACGGTATTGCTACAGTACGGCAGGGGTTCACCCCCATGATGCGAAAACGGTCTCGGATTTATCTCTGCCGCCGATCCGGGCGTTAGCATTAACCCCGCAAGTGGTCGCAATCGGTGAGTGCGGGCTGGATTTTAATCGTGATTTTTCCCCTCGGCTGCAGCAGGAAGCCGTATTTGAAGCGCAGCTGGCGCTAGCTGCAGAATTGAAGATGCCGATCTTTATGCATTGCCGTGATGCTCATGAACGTTTTATGGCGATATTAAAGCCGTGGCGAGACAAGTTACCTGCCGCGGTACTGCACTGCTTCACCGGTAGCGAACAAGAGCTGAAAGAGTGCCTGGCGCTGGATCTGCATATTGGGATCACGGGCTGGGTATGTGATGAGCGCCGTGGCACCGAGCTCCGTGACATTATCCGCCTCATCCCCGATGACCGCCTGATGATTGAAACGGATTGTCCTTATTTATTGCCTCGTGACTATCGGCCTAAGCCGAAATCAAGCCGCAATGAGCCTCGGTATCTGCCTCATATTGCCCGCGTAATTGCACAGTGCCGGGGGCAGGAAGCCTCTGATGTAATGCTAAATTCTTGTGCTACATCGCAGGCATTTTTTGGAATTGGATCACCCGAACCACAGTGACGGTGGTATTATCGAATCATTGAAAAAGTGAATTAACTCATACAAGGAGTATGCAGTGTCTGTATCTATCCAGGGCGCGTTTCCGGCACGCCGTATGCGTCGTATGCGTAAGCATGACTTTAGCCGCCGTTTAATGGCAGAGAACCAGATTTCTGTTAATGATCTGATTTATCCGATGTTTATTCTGATGGGTAAAAACCGTCGTGAAACCGTTGAATCCATGCCGGGTATCGAGCGCCTGTCTATCGACCTGATGCTGCAGGAAGCACAATACCTGTCCAAGCTCGGTGTACCGGCGATTGCCCTGTTCCCGGTGGTTTCCCAAGATGCCAAGAGTATCGGTGCCGATGAAGCCTACAACCCCGAAGGTCTGGTACAGCGTGCTGTACGTTTGCTGAAAGAGAATGTGCCGCAAATAGGGGTGATCACCGATGTAGCGTTAGACCCGTTCACCATTCATGGTCAGGACGGCATTATTGATGAAAGCGGTTATGTCATAAATGACGTCACGACCGAGGTATTGATTAAGCAGGCATTGTCACATGCCGAAGCAGGGGCTGATGTGGTGGCACCCTCTGACATGATGGATGGCCGGATCGGTGCGATCCGTGAAGCACTGGAAGAGGCGGGTTACATTCACACCCAGATCATGGCGTATTCGGCGAAATATGCCTCGAATTACTATGGCCCGTTCCGTGATGCGGTCGGATCGGCAGGCAACCTGAAGGGAGGGGATAAGAAAACCTACCAGATGGATCCGGCTAACAGTGATGAAGCATTGCACGAAGTGGCGATGGACGTCAGTGAGGGGGCGGATATGGTGATGGTGAAACCAGGAATGCCCTATCTAGATGTCGTACGCAGGGTGAAGACAGAACTTCAAGTCCCGACTTTTGCGTATCAGGTTTCCGGTGAGTATGCGATGCATATGGCCGCGATTCAGAACGGCTGGCTGAAAGAGCGCGAGACCGTGATGGAATCGCTGATGTGCTTTAAGCGTGCCGGTGCAGACGGCATTCTGACTTATTTTGCAAAATCAGTTGCCCAGTGGCTGGCCGAAGATGCGGCTGCCCGTAAGGCTGACGCCGACGCTTGTACTGAATAAATTGGTACTCGCCGGCTGAGCCATCACAGAGGCGGGAATAATCATTCTCGCCTTCTATGGCTTTACATTGCGGTTGATCGGATTTTGCAATGAAATCAGGGTTTCCGTTGATTGTACTTCATCAATCGCCTGCAGTTTGTCGATCAGTACATATTGCAACTCTTCAATAGAATGGCACATCAGTTTCACAAAAATATTGTAAGCCCCGGTGGTGTAATAGGCTTCGACCACCTCGTCCAGTTCATTCAGTTTGGCGAGGGCAGAGTGGTAGTCACGGGCGGCGTTAAGGTTAATGCCGATAAAGCAGCAAACGTCGTAACCAAGCAGTTTAGGATTCACAACCACCTCTGTGCCGGTGATGATTTTTGATGCGCGCATTTTTTCGACCCGGACATGCACTGTGGCCGGGCTGACATTGAAACGTTTGGCCATTTCCGCATAAGGGATCCGGGCGTCATTCATTAGGGCGTTGAGAATATCGCGGTCTAAGTCATCAATGCGTGGTGGCTGGGTCATGGTTTTGCTTAATCCATTGTTTATACATAACTGCTCATATCTTATACTGAGCACGATTTGTAAAGATAACAAAAAAGTAGACTTGTTAGCACTGTTAACCTTGATAGGTTCAAGTTATTTCAAAATCCTAATAAACAGGACACGCTGAACGTTTTATGCGATTTATATTTTTATTGCTATTAGGATTGTTCGTTACGCCATCTTTCGCCTTTCCTCAAAACTCCTTAATTACTCATCGCGGAGAAGATTACGACAATGTGATTGCCGCGAGCGACGATCATGCTTTGTGGCAAGTGGAACAGCCTGCTGGCCAGATCGGTGATACCCCGGTGACCATTGGTGGCACGAATGATGACAAGGCCAAGAGCTGGATGGAGCGCAACCACCAAGAATTTCGTGCGCTCAGTGTGGCGATTATTGTCATGGGAACCATTATCATCTTGCTGGTGTTAATGATCCGCCGGCAACGCAAAAGTGAGCAGCAACTACAACAAAGTCAGGCTCTGTTTGAAGGAGTGTTCGATCAGAGCTTTCAGTACATCGGTATTTTAGATGGCAACGGGGTGCTGGTTTCCGGAAACCTGGCGCTGCAGAGCCTGTTAGGGCGCAATATCATTAAGTATGATCGGCCATTGTGGCATTGGCGTTGCTGGGGGAAGGATGTCGCCGTTCGGCTTAACCAGGCTTTTCTGTCGGCCCAGCAAGGTCAGATTGTTCGTTTTGAAGCCCAGGTCCACAGTACTGATGACGGTAAGCGGATGCTTGATCTGTCGATAAAGAGCATGCCTGCCACAATCGGGGACAGCGGGCAGATGTTGCTGGAGGCCAGGGATGTCACTTCCCGCCAGCTGATGGCAGAGAAGCTGCGTGAACGAGAAGTGAGTTACAGCTTACTGTATGAGCAGCAGCCCGTCATTCTGCTGGCCATTGACAGCCAGGCGCGGATCCAGTCGGTCAACCAGTTTGCGGCGGATCTGCTGGGTTACCCCAAGCGCGACTTATTAGGCCATAAAGTCACTGACTTTTATCTCGATGCTGAACCGCTGCCACAACAGTTTATTGCTAGCGCCCAGGCCTGTGATGATCAGATGGTCTGGCGTCGCCAGCTGCGCTATAAGTGTGCCGATGGAGAGTCGGTCTGGATCCGTGAAACGATTCGCCACACCCAGTCAAAAGTGCAATTACTGCTGGTGGGAGAAGATATTACCTCAACGAGAGAGCTTGAGGCGAAGCTCAAGTATCAGGCTTGTCATGACTACCTGACCGATCTGTTTAACCGCAATTATTTCGAAACGGAGCTGGAAGAAGGATTGACGGAGGTGCGGGACAGCGGTGTGCGCCACGCAATGTTCTACATCGATCTCGATCAGTTCAAGGTGATTAATGATACCGCGGGCCATGAGGCGGGCGATGAAGCGTTGAAGCAAGTGGCATTATTGCTTCAGGGCATTACGCCAGAGAAAGCCACTTTAGCCCGCTTAGGCGGTGATGAGTTTGCCATTATTCTCCGCCACTGCAGTCCCGATGAAGCCGTTAAATTTGGCTATGATATCCTCCTCCTACTCGAAGAGGCTGAGTTTTTCTGGCAAAACACCCGATT
The DNA here is from genome assembly GCF_057456235.1 of Photobacterium sp. NCBI lineage: Bacteria > Pseudomonadati > Pseudomonadota > Gammaproteobacteria > Vibrionales > Vibrionaceae > Photobacterium > Photobacterium sp. Next base: position 24,289 of record NZ_JBVCPH010000016.1, read on the forward strand.
CAGCTTGAGTTGCTCGCTGGGGATCCGCTTGATTGATGAGACGGCAGGATCACCGCAGCAGGTACATGCCCAGGCTGATACGGCTTGTTATGCGGCGAAAGACGAAGGACGAAACCGCCTTCACCTTTATCACCCTGATGATAAAGAGTTAAAGCGCCGCGAGCTGGAGATGCAATATGTCAATCATATTCACAAGGCGTTAGCGGAAAAACGTTTTGAACTTTATGCCCAGCAGATTGCGCCTATGGCGAGTGGTTCGAAAAAGCAGCATTATGAGATCCTGGTCAGAATGCGTAACAGTGATGGCTCTATGGTCTCTCCGGGCCTGTTCATACCCGCCGCTGAGCGTTATAACCTGGCGCATTTAATTGATCGTTATGTGGTACAGGAAGTGATTGCGTGGCTGAGGGCGAATCCTGATGCGGTCGCGCAGCTCGAACTGTGTGCGATAAACCTTTCCGGGCAGTCGATGGGCAACCGTGATTTTGTGAACTTCCTGATTGAAAAGATCCGCACATCGGGCCTGCCAACCGAGAAACTGTGTCTGGAAATAACCGAAACAGCGGCAATTGGTAATATGAGCGAAGCGATCCAGCTCTTTACCCAATTGAAAGCACTCGGATGCCAGATCTCTCTGGACGACTTTGGATCGGGCTTATCCTCGTTTGGTTATCTTAAGCGCATGCCGGTCGATATCATTAAAATTGATGGTATGTTTGTCCGTGATATCGCTGACGATGAAATGGATTTTGCCATGGTGAAAGCGATAAATGAGCTGGCAAAAAAAATGGGTAAAAAGACGGTCGCGGAGTTTGTTGAAAACGAAGCGATTTTAACCCGGCTTCAGAGCCTGGGGGTCGATTATGCGCAGGGATACTATTTTGGCAAACCGAAGCCGCTGGCGGAACTGGTAGCGGAATTGAGCCAAGCCGAGCTGACGGTGGTATAATCGCGCGCCTCATATTCAAGGGCATCGTTATCGGGCTGTTAGTGATGTTGATATGGGGAGGAGTTTGTCTTTTTTGAACCGGAGAGTGCTGTGCAAATAGCCTTAATTTGTGAAGTCCCAGAACGTCAACATGAACTGGATGCATTAGCGCACCGCTGGGGGCTGGCTCATGACGAAAACAGTATTTTTGCGTTGGTTTTGACCGAGCAGCATTTAGAGCTACGCAAACGTGATGAACCTAAATTGGGGGCTGTCTATGTTGATCTGGCTGGTGGAGCTGTGGCTCACCGACGTAAGTTTGGTGGCGGACGCGGTCAGGCAATTGCCAAAGCTATAGGGTTAAAAGGCGGGGTGATGCCAAGAGTGCTGGATGCAACGGCAGGCTTAGGCAGAGATGCGTTTGTCCTGGCTTCATTAGGGTGCAAGGTGCAAATGGTCGAACGCCATCCGGTTGTGGCGGCACTGCTGGATGATGGCCTTGCCCGGGCCAAAAATGATCCGGAAATTGGTGGTTGGATTGGTGAGCGGATGGCCTTGATCCATGCGTCAAGCCATGATGCATTGCTCAAGCTGGCACAAGACCCTGATTTTATTGCTCCGGATGTGGTATATCTCGATCCCATGTATCCGCACAAGAAAAAATCGGCACTGGTGAAAAAAGAAATGCGGGTGTTTCAGACTCTGGTGGGCGCTGATGATGATGCCGATAGCCTGTTCGCCCCCGCAATGGCGCTGGCAACAAAACGTGTGGTGGTGAAACGTCCCGATTATGCGGGCTTTCTCGCTCAGGTGAAGCCGTCGACGGCGATTGAAACCAAGAAAAATCGCTTCGATGTCTATGTTAAAGCGGCAATGAAGTCATCCCTGTCGGGATAAATTAACCATAATAAGAATGATGAGCTTGATGACTGCGGGGAGCATAAATGGCGAAGTCGTTATGTAAATATCGTCGGGTTGAAATTGCCGCCCAAATCGCTGCCATCACACGTATTGTCAGTGACCCGGAGTATATCTGTAGTAGCTGTGCTCGTGCGGCCAGTGATAAAGCATATCTCTGTAAACCCAGTGCTATATCCGTAAATAGGGGGCAACCGGCGAACGTGACCTCAGTCAAAAACGCGGCAGAGGCCGATCCGATCCTACCGATTCAATCACTGGTGCCAGTGAAGCCGAATGCCGTTGAGGGGCAAGAGCTGGATCATAAAAAGACCAGGAAGCTGAAGAAATTAGCGAAGAAAAAAGCCAAAAAGCTCAAGCAAGCCGCGAAGGCACTAAAGCGTTATCAGACCGCGCTGGAAAAAGCCGGTGTTGAGTTGAGTCTAAAAGATGGCTGAATAAAAACGCCTCCGCGAACGGAGGCGTTTTAACATCTCGGGCATTAAGATTCTTTGATAAGAACCGCTGTCATCAGACAAGTGATCACAGATACAACAATGCCAGAAACGATTAACCAAGGAAGCATATCCATAACAAGTTTTCCAACGGTTAGCGATTAGAAAGACCATTGAATAACTTTTATATCCTGCTGGCAATGGGATGGATATAAGTTGAAATGGCTGTTAACTGTTTGAAACAAATTAACGGTTTTTGCTACATAAAGTATTATTTAATGGGATAAAAAAACGCCCGGACGGGCGTTTTTATTGCAGTAGGGAATATTACTAGAAGGCTATATTTTAGCTGGAAGCGCTAAGGTTAATGCCTGACGTGAAACATCTGCCGCAGCTTGGTTATCATGGAGCTTGTCCAGCACCTCAACCAGGCGGGCGTAGTCGGAGACATTTTGATCCAGTTCGATAGCTTGCTCTAAATGTGTTTTCGCCTCTTCCCACTTTTGCTCGCGGATGAATAGCTGGCCCAGCGCGCTGTGAGTCGCAGCATTTTTGCTGTCATAGCGTAGCAGATCTTGCAGGCGGACAATGGCAGGGTGGTAATCCGGCAGATCCAGCTCCGGTACTAACCGGATTAAGCGTTCATCACTCTGCTTTTTCAGTGCGTCACGCAGTACGGTATAGGCTTCGGTGTCGGCGTTGCGGTTGATCATTTGCTTGATAAAGCAGGTAATCAGTTCAGGGCGTTGTTTCGCTTTACGGTTCAGGCTATTCCAGTGAGCCATTAAGCCATCGCTGCCGCTATGCTGGCCAATATGGGCCATCAGGCCGCATTCCGCTTGCAGGCTCAATTCTGCGGCTTCCTGACCGGTAAGTACCCCCGACTTTTCCAGTTGCGGAAGTAGTGCCAGCAAGGGTTGCCAGTCTTCCAGTTTCAGGTAGCAATCTTTTAGTAGCGCAAGCAGAATAGGATTACGGCCGTTTTCACGCTTGATGTCTTGCAGGGTTGCCACTGCTTGCTCGTACTGTTGCTGGCGATATTGCAGTTTGGCACGTGTCAGGGCAACGGCCAGACTCTGATCATCGAGTTCTGCGGCTTGCTGAAGGTATTCGTCGCGCAGTGTTGTATTCCCCTGGCCTTGAGCGGCTTCTGCCGCCGCCAGGTAATTCAGTAGCGGTGTCTCGCTGTGCTTAATGGCTTTAACAACCAGTTTCTCTGCCTGTTTCCAGTCACCTTCAATGACTTTCATTAAGCCACTAGAGGTTTGTGCCCGAGCTTTACGGGCTTTGCGGCCACGGAACCAGCCACGGGTTGAGCTGCTGACGGACAAGACCCGCTTGATGACCGTTTCAAGCAGGAAGAATCCCCCAAACAGTACCAGGACTAATAAAAACAAGGTGGTCAAGCTCATTTCCAGTGTCTGATTGGCAACGGAAATCAACACGTAGCCCTGGTTTCCTGCCAACATGGGGCCGGCAACAATCCCGGCAATTAGAGCGGCAACCAGCAATAAGAGTTTGATCATGCCGGATCCTCCTCGGTGCTAAGCGGTTTTACCTGGCTGCGCAGGCGTTCACTGATCACGTCGGTGATAAGGATTTGTGATTTCAGCTTGTCCGGGTAGCTGGCTTCAATATTTTCTTTGGCCAGCAGATCCAGTACGTTAATGAAGCTCTGGGTTGCTGGCTCGTCAAGGTTGTAGAACTGCTCGGCCCACTCTTTCGCCATCAACAGTGATTTGCTGTATAGCTCGCCTTGCTCGCGGTAAACCGAGCGGATTGCCGTTTCCAGCTTAGATTTGATGTTTTCCTGCAGATAAAAATCTTGTTTCGGCGATAGCAGCGGGATCACACTACCGTCACGGTGGCGGTAAGTGATGAAGTGATCGCTGAAATTTTTAAGCGACGTCATCAGGTTATCTTTCCAGTCATCCACGGATGTGGATACCGTCTCTTCTTTGACCGCTTCAGCTTCCGGTATAATGGCGTTCGCAAGAGGCAGGTTGGCGACTTGTTCCTGCAGGCTGGCCAGGCGTAGTACCAGACCGTCGCGGTCAATACGGGCAATCGCCTTCAGCGCGGTGATGTCGTCATTCATGGCCTGGCGTACGGAGGTCAGGCTCGGATCATTCAGCTCTGCGATACGGTGATCGGCAGACTCCAGTAAAATCGTGGCGCTGACAGCATCGTGTTCTAGCCACAATTTACGCCCGGCCATTTTAATCAGGTAGTCGGCTTCGGCTAACAGCCAGTCGTTAGGTCGACGGCCTTTCATTTCAGCTAATGCCAGTTGCAGACCCGTGATTGATTTGTCTTGCTGGGCAATGGTCACTTGGGTACGCTGCAGGCTTTGGTCAACCTGTTCCAGCGTTTTTTTCTGGTTTTCGCTCAGGCGAGTCTGGATACCTGTCAGCTGCTCTTGTAGCGCGATAATTCTCGCTTCCTGCGCCACACTTTGCTGATGGCCGTGGTAATAAAGGCCCGCTCCCAGAGCAATCACTAGCGCAATGGCAATGGCGCCGGTCTTGCTGCCGTTTTTCTTTTCTGCCGCTGGTTTTGGTGGCGTTGCGGTTGAAGTGCTCGCCTTTGAAGAAGCTGTTGAGGTGGTTTTTTTCGCCTCAGTTTTAGCCGCTTCTTTCGGGGCTGAAGAGTCAGGTGATTGTGCTTTCGCACTTGAACGACCTGGTTCGTTTGTGTTGTTTGACGCTGCTGATAGGTTGTTATCCGCAGCGTTTTCATTATTGGTTTTTTTGTCAGTCATCCGATTATCCCATCGTGCCTATCTTACTCAGGAACGTGAATAGTGCGGTATTAGCGGCACTGCCCACGGTGGAAATTTTCTCAAAACCAAGCTCTTTAGCTTGATCGGCGATACGTTGGCTTGGTACGAAAAGGTGGCATTGAAGAAACCAAGCCAAGTCTTGCTCTGGTATCAGGCCTGATAACTGCGTCAGTTGTTCACCACTGGTAACGACCAGGGCTGATACTTGCAGCGCTTGCCATGTTTGGCACAGGCTTTCTCCTTCTAACGCCAGCCAACAACGCTGGTAGGTTTCACAATAACTTACTGTTGCGTTGCGCTGGACCAGCGTCTGGTAGATCAGATCACGTCCGCCATTGCCCCGTAAAATCACGATCTGACGACCGCTGACCTGCTTGAGTTCCGGCAGTGCGAGCAGACCTTCACTATCACAACGCGTCGGTGGCGTGATCACCCTCTGACGGGTTGCAGTCGCCAGCGCAGCGGCGGTTTTATGCCCAACAGCCATATAATGCACGTTTTTTGGCCAGCTGGCACCTTGTGACATCAAGTAATTGTGGGCCAAATTAACGGCATGATCACTGACGGCAATCAGAAAATCATCAGTTTTCAGCATATTTAGCTGAGAAATGAGGACAGGAAGCTCTCTTCCTGCCTCGATTGTGAGTAGGGGCTGGGCAATAGCATTGATCCCCGCGGCATTTAGCTGTCGGGTAAGCTCATGGCATTCTGGTGCCGGGCGGGTGATCAATATGGTCATTAAGCGTTGCCGTAAAGTTTATCCAGGATCTCTTTGGCACCATCAGCAAGCAGTTTGTCAGCCAGTTGAGTCCCTAGTTTTTCTGCATCCGCTGCCGGCCCCGTGACTTCACCGCAAACAATCTTGCTGCCGTCAGGCTCCCCGACCAGCGCACGTAACCAGATCTGATCGCCCTGCAGCTCAGAGTAACTGCCGATGGGCACCTGGCATCCCCCTTGCAAGCGATTGTTCATTGCGCGCTCGCAGAGTACCCGGGTGGCGGTGTCACTATGGTTGAGTGAATCAAGCAGGCTACGAACACGTTGATCGTCAAGACGGCACTCAATACCCACGGCCCCCTGGCCTACTGCGGGCAGGCTGACTTCCGGGGCAATGGCTGCGCGAATGCGATCTTCCATTTTTAAACGCATCAGCCCGGCGCAGGCAAGGATAATGGCGTCATACTCGCCGTCATCCAGCTTACGCAGGCGAGTATTTACGTTGCCGCGCAGATCTTTAATCACCAGATCTGGGCGCTGGGCACGTAACTGGCACTGGCGACGGAGGCTGGATGTACCGACAATGGCACCGGCCGGTAATTCATCAATGCTGTGGTAATGGTTCGACACAAAGGCATCACGCGGGTCTTCCCGTTCGCAGATGGTGACCAGTCCCAGACCTTCAGGAAAATCAACCGGCACATCTTTCATTGAATGCACGGCGATATCGGCGCGACCTTCGAGCATTGCCACTTCCAGCTCTTTTACAAACAGACCTTTGCCGCCAACTTTGGCCAGGGGAGTATCCAGGATCACGTCACCTTTGGTGACCATGGGCACCAGTTCAACGACTAAGCCGGGATGTGCCTGTTCCAGCGCCTCTTGTACAAATTCAGCTTGCCACATGGCCAGCGGGCTTTTGCGGGTCGCAATGCGGATCGGTTTATCGGTCATAGAATAAGGTCCATAAATAAGCTTTCTTTTTGTTAATCCTACCACTCCTGCGCTGCGATGATAATTCACTTGTTATCGTCAGTGCGGTGAAGCGGTATTGTCTTGAATTGTAATGTAATTAATGTGATACTTCTCACATTAGTTTTATGTGATAGAGTTGTTGCAATATCGTAACTGGCGGTTTGACCAGATTGTACTAGCTTGAGGGTAGGACTAGGGAAGGACCTCAGCAGTAGAACTGCTATTCATCACCCGTCATAAATCCGCATGAACTTTACGGGCAATGCAAGAAGTGTTACATTGATCACGTTTTTGCTCCCGTGTAGAACAATAACTACACTGATAATGATAGGTTTGGGCCGCTTTGACGCTGGCTGCTCTTGGAAGAGTAATTTGCATAATTATATCAAGACGCTAAAAAATAGACTGGATGCACATAATCAGCTTCGTATTGATCGTGCTCTCGCTGCAATGAATACGCAGTCTGGTCAGGTGTTTGAGCTGGCTTCTGTCTTACTTCATTACAATCATCCGGCGATACCTGGCTACCTTGATCAAGAGGTCCCTCAGGGAATTGCGGCATTTGCCATTTCGGATCAGCAGCAGCAGTTTATCGACAGCTGCGGGCTAACGGCACAATGCACTATCACCCAACCGCAATGGACTGACTCCCAGTGCCCGATAACGGGCCTTTATGCCATGGGCAGCACCTCATCATTAGGGCAAAGCCTGACCAGCGATCTCGATATCTGGGTCTGTATCCGTACCGATCTTTCTGCCGAAGACCGTGAGGCGCTGGAGAGTAAATGTTCGTTAGTCTCCGAATGGGCGATGGCTCAGGGTGTTGAAGCAAACTTTTTCCTGATCGATGAAAATCGCTTCCGCGATAACTTTTCTGACGCCATGACCGGTGATAACTGTGGTTCAAGTCAGCACTTGCTGCTGCTTGACGAGTTTTACCGTTCTGCAGTGCACTTAGCCGGTCAGCGATTGCTGTGGTTTATGGTGCCGCCGGAAATGGAAGAGTGTTACGACGAATATGTTGAATTTCTGGATTCGGCCGGACATATTCGTCGTGATGAGTGGATCGATTTCGGCGGCTTAACCCGTATTCCTGCTGAAGAGTATTTCGGTTCCAGTTTATGGCAGCTGTATAAAAGTATCGATTCGCCGTATAAATCGGTGCTCAAGGCGATCTTGCTGGAAGCCTATTCGTGGGAATACCCGCATACCCAATTGTTGAGTATAGATGGTAAACGCCGTTTCTTCTCGGAAGAGCAGACTGAGTATTCCATGGATGCTTATTACCTGATGCTGGAAAAGGTGACCCGTTACCTGGAGCGAATTAACGATCACCGCCGGCTGGATTTGGTGCGTCGTTGTTTCTATCTCAAAACCCATGAAAAGCTGACCCGTGCACCGTCATCGGGTTCCGTGCCATGGCGTCGGCGGGTGCTCGAGCAGCTAACGACCGAGTGGCAGTGGTCGCCGGAAGTCTTGTCTGAGCTGGATAATCGCCGTAACTGGAAAGTGGGGCAGGTAAAACGGGCGCACAACGAACTGCTTGATGCGTTGATGCTGAGTTACCGTAACCTGATCCGCTTTGCCCGCCGTAATAACATCACCTCTGCGATTAGCCCGGAAGATATCAGTATTCTGGCCCGTAAGTTATATGCCGCGTTTGAGGTGTTGCCGGGTAAGGTGACGTTGCTCAATCCGCAGATTTCCCCGGATTTGCATGAACCTGATTTGACCCTGATCCGGGTGCCGGCCGGACGTACCAATACCGCCGGCTGGTATCTTTATAAACAACCGCTCGATCCGTATGCCATTTTGGGCCAGCGCCCGCTGGAGCATAACCGCTACCTAAGTAAGCTGGTGGCCTGGTCGTATTTCAATGGGTTGTTGACGGAATCGACCTGTCTGCACAATGTCGTGCGTGATACGGATATGGATATTGATAAGCTGTACCAACTGGTGAGCGATATTCGCAATACCTTCCCTATCCGTCGTCCGCAACCTGGCCTGCAAGCCTTATCCAGCCCGTGTGAAATTCGTCAGCTGGGTCTTTTTATTAACCTGGAAAGTGATCCGACCACGGAACTAAAGAACCGCTCGGTGCGGTTTGACTTCAAAAATACCGATATTTTCAGCTATGGCCCTGATCAGAAATGTTTGGTTGGCAGTGTCGATTTGGTTTACCGCAACTCGTGGAATGAAGTACGTACCCTGAACTTCAGTGGCGAAAGTGCGATGCTTGATGCCCTGAAAACCGTATTGGGTAAAATGCACCAGGATGCTATCTCGCCGGAGTCGGTGGATGTCTTCTGTTACAGCAAGCACATGCGCGGTTTGATCCGTAATCTGGTGTATCAGCTGGTGGCCGAGTGTATCGAGATGCGTCTGAAGCCGGTAGAGCAAGAGAAACGCCGTCGTTTTAAAGCGATCCGTATTGGCGAGCAGACACATGGTTTGTTTTTTGAGCGTCGTGGCGTATCTGTGCAGAAGCTGGAAAACTCGGTGGATTTTTATAGCTGTATCTCGACGAATAAGTTAACGGGTACGCCAAATCTGGTGATGGGTAAGACAGATGAGCCGCATCCGCCGGAAATTGTTGACTCCTATGCCAGTGAGGGCCTGATCCAGTTTTTCTTTGAAGACAGCGATCAGGGGTACAATATTTATATTCTCGATGAAACCAACCGGATCGAAGTATATCGCCAGTGTAACGGTGATAAAGACGAAATGGTGCATGAGGTGAACCGTTTTTACACCTCGGCGCAGGATCGTTTCAGCTACAGTGCCCACTTTATCAATTTTAACTTGCCGCAGTTTTACGACATTGTGCGTACCAAGACCGGCGGTTTACAGGTGATCCCATTTAAGAGCGGTCAGCAGACCCAGTGCCGTCCGGCGGCAGATATGCCGTTAAACATGCTGCCGTTGTCACCGCGATAAACGATAAAAGAGACGAGTAATCAGATTCTCATTACTCGTCTCTCGGATCTATTGCTCTATTTTTTCTTACCAATCGACCTGTTCGCCAGCGTGCACCGAACACTCTCGTTTAACCAACGCAAAAAACTCTTCGCCACTGCGCGTGCAGCGCCACTCATCATTCTGATATTTGAAGTGATAGCCGCCTGATTTCGAGGCCAGCCAAAGTTCATGCAGGGGCTCCTGACGGTTAATGACGATTTGGCTGCGGTTTTCAAATTCCAGGGTCAATACGTTACCCGTGGTTTCATATTCAATATCAGCACCGGATTCATCAATGCCTTCTTCGATGATCATTAGTGCCTGATCGACTAACTTATGAAATTCAGTGTCATTCATCCCATTACGTCCTATTGCTTTTCCTATTGTTGGTGCGATTATAGAGGGCATTGAAATGATAATCACTGGCTATCAAGATGCGTAAAGGTTTATTAGCAATTTTTGTACTGAGTATATTAGCCTTAGCCGGCTGTGGTCAGAGTGGCGGACTCTATATGCCGGACGACTCACAACAGCAAGAGCAGCAACCGTAGTCGCCGCAGCAATGGCAACTGATGGCATTTACACGCCATTTACCAACAGTGAATGCTGCAGCAACAGTAACTATAATAGCAACAGCAATACCAACAGCGACCGGACAGGGAAGAGACAACATTGGATTATTTTAATTATCAGCCAAACGGCCAACTATGGGCAGAAAATATCGCACTGACTGAGCTTGCTGAACGCTACGGAACGCCTCTGTATGTGTATTCACGGGCGACGCTGGAGCGTCACTGGAAAGCGTTTGATCAGGCTGTCACCACCCATCCTCATTTAATTTGTTATGCGGTTAAAGCCAACTCAAACCTTGGCGTACTGAATGTTCTGGCTCGTTTAGGTTCAGGCTTTGATATTGTCTCGCAAGGTGAGCTGGAACGCGTTATTGCCGCTGGCGGTGATCCGGCGAAGGTGGTGTTTTCCGGTGTCGGTAAAACGGCAGTCGAAATGAAACGGGCGCTGGAGGTTGGCATTAAATGTTTTAATGTTGAATCCGAACCTGAACTGGCGCGTTTAAACCAGGTGGCGGCTGAGCTTGATGTTGTTGCCCCGATTTCACTGCGTATTAACCCGGATGTGGATGCAAAAACGCACCCGTATATTTCAACCGGTTTGCGAGACAATAAATTCGGTATCGTGTTTGAGCGGGCGATCGACGTCTATCGCCTGGCGCATAGCCTCCCGCACCTGAAAGTGGTCGGGATGGATTGCCATATCGGTTCTCAGCTGACCGATATTGAGCCGTTTATTGACGCCACTGATCGTCTGCTGGCACTGATCGATACCCTGAAGGCCGATGGTATTGAGATCGCGCACCTGGATGTCGGCGGTGGTTTGGGGGTCACTTACAACGAAGAGCAGCCGCCGTTGCCGTCGGAGTACGCGACTGCGTTGTTATCCCGTTTAGCCGATCACCAGTATCTGGAGCTGATTTTTGAGCCGGGTCGTGCTATCGCGGCCAATGCCGGGGTATTGCTGACCAGAGTCGAATATCTCAAGCATACCGAGCATAAGAATTTCGCCATCGTTGATGCGGCAATGAATGATTTGATCCGTCCGACCTTGTATCAGGCGTGGCAGGATATCGTGCCGGTCGTCCCGCGCGATGGTGAACTCACCGAATATGACTGCGTGGGTCCCATCTGCGAGACGGGCGACTACATCGGTAAAGAACGTTTGCTCAATCTTGAGCAGGGGGATCTTCTGGCGGTTCGCTCTGCCGGTGCTTATGGCTTTGTGATGTCTTCAAACTACAACACCCGTACACGCGCTGCAGAGATCATGGTTGATGGCCATACCGCCCATGTGGTGCGCGAGCGTGAAAAACTGGCAGAACTGTGGCAGTCTGAGCACCTGTTGCCGTAGCGGTACTGAATAAATCATAACGATAAGGAACATCATGCAGATTAATTTTTCAAAAATGCATGGGCTGGGCAATGACTTTATGGTGGTGGATTGCGTCACGCAGAATGTGTTTTTTTCGCCTGATGCTATCCGGCGACTAGCGGATCGCCACCGCGGGATAGGGTTTGACCAGCTATTGGTGGTTGAGCCACCTTATGATCCTGAAACCGACTTTCATTATCGAATTTTCAATGCCGATGGCAGCGAAGTCGAGCAGTGCGGCAATGGTGCGCGCTGTTTTGCCCGTTTTGTGTGGATGAAGGGACTGACCAACAAATACCATGTTGCGGTGAGTACCAAAGCCGGCAAGATGCTGTTAAAGCTGGAAAATGATAATCAGGTGACGGTCAATATGGGCGTGCCGGTGTTTGAGCCCGGTAAGATCCCGTTTCGGGCTAAACAGTTTGAAAAGACATATATTTTGCGTGCCGGAGACAGCACCCTGTTTTGTGGTGCGGTCAGTATGGGCAATCCGCATTGTGTGACGGTGGTTGACGATGTTGATACCGCGGATGTGGAAACCTTAGGTCCGCTGGTTGAATCCCATGAGCGCTTTCCCGAGCGGGTGAATGCCGGTTTCATGCAGGTGATTTCACCCAACGAAGTGAAACTGCGGGTCTATGAGCGCGGTGCCGGAGAAACTCAGGCCTGTGGCAGTGGGGCTTGTGCCGCTGTGGCCATTGGCCGAGTACAGGGATTACTCGATGAAAATGTCAAAGTGTGTTTGCCTGGCGGTGATTTACACATTCGCTGGGCCGGAGAAGGCCAACCTCTGTATATGACCGGCCCTGTTGCCCACGTCTTTGATGGACAAATAGTACTATGACTGATGTATCACAACGGGATGAATTACCCGTCGCGACAGATCTTCCGTTGAATGATGACGTGGTGGCTGAGTACTTGCTCAGCAACCCTGATTTTTTTGCCCGCCAGCCTGATTTGCTGACGCAGTTACGTATTCCACACAGTGAACGCGGTGCCGTTTCGCTGGTCGAGGTGCAACTCGACAGACTGCGCCACCGGGTTCATGATTTAGAAGGCAATATTGCGAGTTTAGTGTCACTGGCAACGACAAACAGTGAGCTGTTTACGGTCTTTTCAAAAGCCCAGCAGCAGCTTTTTCAGACTCATAATATTTATCAGGCACTGGGCGTACTGGGTGAACTGAGTGAGAAACTGCAGCTTGATTTCAGTCTGCGCTTGTTTGACAGTCAGGATAAGCAGCTGTTTTTAGACCGGAAAATGTTTGATAGCTTTCGTTTGTCCCGTCTATCGCACCGTTCGGTCTACCTGGGCCGCCTGCGAAAATCTGAAAGTGAACTGTTGTTCGAACAGCCGCCACAGCTGGGTTCTTTTGTGGTGTTGCCTTTGGGGGAGAATTATCAAATTGGGGTGCTGAGCTTTGCCTGTCCGGATGGCGGCCATTTTCAGCCGGATATGGATACCTTGTTTGTTGAACAGTTGGGCTTGATCCTGACGCGTTTAATTCACCACTGGGAATACAGCCGAGAGGTGATTAATTGAATCACTTACCCGCCAGTTTAGAAAAACCGTTGCAGCGTTTTTATGAATACTTGCGCAGCGAACGTGAGCTGAGTTTACATACCCAGAAGAACTACAAGCGTCAGCTCACTACAATTGCGGAGCAACTGGTTGAGCTGGGTGTTAGCGACTGGCAAACCGTCGATGCGGGATGGGTGCGCCAGGTAGCCAGTAAAGGCATGCGTGACGGCCTGAAAGCCAGTAGCTTGTCGATGCGATTATCTTCCCTCCGCAGTTTTTTTGATTACCTGGTTCGCCAGAAAGTATTGAAAGCAAATCCGGCCAAAGGGGTGGCGGCACCACGTAAAGCCCGTCCGCTGCCGAAGAACCTTGATGTCGACGAGATGGATCAGCTGCTCAGCGTGAATGAAGATGATCCGCTGTCGATCCGCGATCGGGCAATGATGGAGCTGATGTACGGTGCCGGGCTACGTCTGGCTGAGCTGGTTAATCTTGATATCCGTAATATCAGTCTGAGCAAAGGTGATATTCGCGTTATCGGTAAAGGGGATAAAGAGCGTATTGTCCCGTTTGCGGGCTTAGCCCGGGAATGGGTGGCTAATTGGCTCAAAGTGCGTGGCAGCCTGGCGGCAGCGAATGAGCCCGGCCTGTTTGTGTCTAAGCTGGGTAGCCGAATTTCTGCCCGTAACGTACAGAAGCGGATGGCGGAGTGGGGGCAAAAGCAGGCGGTTTCCAGTCATATTAATCCGCATAAACTGCGCCACAGTTTTGCCACCCATATGCTTGAGTCCAGTGGTGATTTACGTGCGGTGCAGGAGTTGCTGGGCCACGCCAACCTGACAACCACCCAAATTTATACCCACCTCGATTTTCAGCACTTAGCAAAAGTGTATGATGAGGCACATCCACGTGCGAAACGCGGCAAGCGTTAGTGACAGAGGAAGCTGATGCAGTTCTACCGAAACCTCCAGCCAGTGAAAGCACTGACGTTTGATTTAGATGACACCTTATATGATAACGGTCCGGTGATCCGGCGTGCCGAGCAGGCAATGCATGACTGGCTGGCGGAGTACCACCCCTGCAGCCATAGTGTCAGCAAGCAAGACTGGACAGCGCTCAAGCATCGCTTGGCACAAGCCGATCCTATGCTGAAACATAATGTCACCTTATGGCGTCATCAGCTGCTGAAAATCGGGTTGATGCAGTTAGGGTATCTTGAACGCCGGGCTGAGCAGGCCGCACAGCATGGTATTGACGTGGTGCTGACCGTTCGTAATCAGATTGACGTTCCAGAGGAAACCCATCGGGTACTGACCCGGCTGGCAGATCAAGTTCCTTTGCTGGCGATCACCAATGGCAATGTCGATGCAGATAAAATTGGCTTAGGTCAGTATTTTTCTCGGGTGCTAGTGGCGGGGCGTGACGGTTTAGCCAAGCCGGAGCCGGATATGTTTGCTCAGGCTTCTGCATGGCTCGGATTATCACCACCGCAGATCTTGCACGTGGGCGATCACTTGGTCACCGATGTTGGTGGCGCGAAGCAAAATGGCTTTCAGGCTTGCTGGTACAACGATCAGGGGCGTAAACTAAATAACGAACCCAAAATCCGTTGCCTGCCGGATGTTGAAATTTGTCAGTTGAAGCGTCTGCTTGATTTGATCTGACGGCTCCTGCACACATTGATCTCACATTGAATATCCAGAAAAAGCGTTGAATCTCGCCTCTTGAGTGGGGGGGGAGCAATCACTGGGTATATGTTACTGGTTCAGGCTGGACTTCGGCTCGCGAGCCGATCGACCGAGAACAGCCCGGCTCCCCAGCACACATTAACCAGGATCATCATGCCCCACAGCTGATGGTCATAGAAGCCTTTTTCCCACAGCAACGGGTAAGAGGCCACGGCGATAATGTTGAATACAAACAGCACCAGTGCCATCGGACGGGTAAACAAACCTAAGGCGAGAAAGACCGGTAAGATCAGCTCTGCCGCCGTGCCCATATACGCGGCAACCTTCCAGGGCAGCAGCGGAACCTGATATTCATACTCAAATAAATATAAGGTGCTGTCCCAGCTGGAATATTTCACCATGCCGGATTTAAAGAATACCCAGGCCACCCATAAACGGATAAAGAACAGTAAAAATGGAATCAAAGGCTCCGCGAGACGCTGGCCGATATCGTCGATTTGTTTAATCAAATTCAGCATTATTCTTCTCCCTGTGGCGCATGATCCCGACCGGTACTAGTAAAAGCGGTACTGTTTTCATCAGTACTGTCCGGCTTGATATTCACGTCTGAAAAAATTTGCCGCTGCACCAGTTCTCCTAACATCAATAGCATCGCATCACTGGCTGCACTGAGGCTCTGTTGATGCTGGCTCAGGGCGATTAATGCGGTCGCAGCCTGATTGGTCTTCATTACCAGGATCTGATCCGGACGGTGCTGGATCACTGCCGATTCTGGCTGGTTGATATCGAAATCTGCAAAATTATCATCGGCGATCATCTGCCACAGGGTGACGACGGCGAAGTCTGAATCGACACTCAGGGTCGGTTGCGGCACGGTAAACTGTAACGCCGGGAAATCCGCTTCCGCCAAGCCCTGCAGTTTATGCAAAGGAAACCCAGGTTCAATCACCGGCTGGCAGGCGACGCGATCAACACACCATTCAAGCCGGGCCAAATCAGCCAGATAAGGCACGGCCTGGCTTAGTTTGGCGGTATCGTTGATAGTGTCGGCTAACCCCTCGCCATAATGGCTGACATCCCCCTGTCGCAGAGGGTGAGACAGGACATGCTGGCGTGCCAGCTGGCCGAAGCATTCATCGCCCACCACGGCTTTCACTCCGGGATAGGTTGCCTCTAAGACTTCCGACAGGCCGATAATAAAATTATTGCGATAGATCTGGATCAATTGCTCAGCCTTAAACGGTCCGCGGGCAATCTGCTCGCTGATGTCACTCGGCTGATAATGGAGCGCCTCGGCAAACGCGTGTTGCAGTTGATGCAGAGGACTATTAGGGGAGGGCAATGTGGCCATGCGGTGTCTCCTGCATCAGAATCGTGTTGGCCTTATCCGCTTCTGCCAATAACACCGCCAGTTCGGGAATATCTACATCCCATTCAATCAGGGTGGGCACGGCTCCGTGCTGTTGCACCCATTGGCGATACAGTTGCCAGACCGGCGGGCTGACGGGCTGACTGTGAGTATCTATCCAGAGCTCTCCGTCAGTACATTGCTTGACGGTGAAGCCGGCCAGGTGGATTTCTTTCACCGCTGACGGATCGAGAGCGGCGAGATAGTGGTGACAGTCAAAGCCATGATTAAAGGCACTGACATAAATATTGTTGAGATCTAACAGCAATCCGCACTCGGTGCGTTGTTGTACCTGATGTAAAAACTCCCATTCCGGCATCGCTGAAGGTTGAAAGCTGAGATAGCTGGAAGGGTTCTCTACCAGAAACTGGCGACCGAGAAAATGCTGTACCTGATCGACTTTGTGGCAAAAATTATCCAGCGCCTCTTCGGTATAGGGCAGAGGCAGCAGATCGTTAAAAAACTGGCCGTCGACAGAACTCCAGCTGAGGTGATCAGAAACCGCAATCGGATTAATTTCATCCACCAGGTGCTTTAGCTGCAACAGGTGCTCGCGATTTAGCGGATCGGCCGAGCCTAAAGAGAGTCCGATACCATGGCAGCTGATCGGGTAGTGGTCGGCAACCTGACGTAACTGCTGCCGGGCGAGCGATGCCGGCGAGAAGTAGTTTTCACTGTGAATTTCGAGCCACCCGATATCAGGCCGCTGCGCGATGACTTGAGATACGTGGGGAGAGCGTAAGCCCACCCCAACCATCTGCTGCTGAGTCAGCAAGCTCATTATTCGGACTCTGTTGAACCGCCCGCCAAACGGTCACACAGCCCTTTTGGCACCATGAGGAAGGCATCTTTCTGGGCATCAGATTTAGCCGTGCCGGCACATGAGCCGGTTTTCGTTGCACAATCGTTTTTACCGGCTTTTGCAACCCCGTAGCACTTCTCTTTTTCTTCTGCCGCGACGGCTGTAGTCGTGGTTAAAGCCGTACCGGCTAGTGTTAGTAGGCCGGTGAAAGCAGTGGCTACGGCAATGTTAGTCTTTTTCATCATGATTCCTCGTTAATACGCTGACGATTGCTGTGTTTAGCAACGTTTCCTTTCGTTTTGGATAGCACTTGATAAGTGTTCTCGGAACATAAGAAAGGTTAAGAAGATAATTAATTTCACTTTTCTTTAACTTTTTCTCGCATCACTTAACAATGTGGCTCGATCAAGCATAGAACAAAAAGAAAAACGGCAAGGCAGAGAGTCGCGGTAACGTTCTCGAAGCATTGTGAAAATGAGCGGGTATCTCGCCAAACCGCCTCAATATGCAGAGTTTCGCATCTTGAGGTGATTTGGGTATAATCATCACCATTGTATAAATAACCAGTAGATAGCGATGGACGTTTCACTCCTGTTAGATGGCCTCAATGACAAACAAAGAGAAGCGGTGGCCGCGCCGCTGGGTAACCACCTCGTGCTGGCGGGTGCTGGCAGTGGCAAAACCCGTGTGCTCGTCCATCGCATTGCATGGTTAATGCAGATTGAGCAGGCATCGCCTTATTCAATCATGTCGGTGACGTTCACCAACAAAGCGGCTGCTGAAATGCGTGGGCGCATCAATGAATTGATGCAGGGCTCTTCAGCCGGCATGTGGAACGGCACCTTCCACGGTCTGTGTCACCGCATGCTGCGGGCTCATTATCTGGATGCCCGGCTGCCGGACGATTTCAATATTCTCGACTCGGACGATCAGATGCGCTTGCTGCGCCGTTTGATCAAGGCGCAGAACCTGGATGAAAAGCACTGGCCGGCGCGTCAGGCAGCCTGGTACATCAATGGCAAAAAAGATGAAGGGCTGCGCCCGGCCAACATCGAGACGTTTAGCGATCCGGTGGAAAAAACCTGGCTGCGAGTGTATACCGCGTATCAGGAAGCGTGTGATCGTGCCGGGCTGGTTGATTTTGCCGAGCTGCTGTTGCGTGCCTTTGAGTTAGTACGCGATAACAAGCACATTCGTGAGCATTATCAGGCGCGCTTTAAACATATACTGGTCGATGAATTTCAGGATACCAACAACATTCAGTTTGCCTGGCTGCGCCTGATGGCGGGGCCTGATTGCAGTGTCATGATCGTGGGCGATGATGATCAGTCGATTTACGGCTGGCGGGGCGCTCAGGTCGAGAACATCCAGCGTTTTCTGCGTGATTTCACCAACGCCTCTTCGATCTTCCTGGAACAGAACTACCGCTCGACGGGCAACATCCTAAATGCGGCCAATGAGCTTATTGCCAACAACAACGAGCGAATGGGCAAGAACTTATGGACGGAAGGTGCAGAAGGTGAGCTGATTTCACTTTATTCGGCATTCAATGAGCTGGATGAAGCCCGCTTTGCCGTCGGTAAAATTAAAGAGTGGCGCGAGAAAGGCGGTATGTTGAATGAAACGGCCTTTTTATACCGGAGCAATGCCCAGTCACGCGTACTGGAAGAAGCGTTAATTCAAGCGGGGTTGCCGTACCGAATTTATGGCGGCATGCGTTTCTTCGAACGTCAGGAAATCAAAGATTCACTGGCTTACTTACGTTTGACGGCGAATCGTAATGACGATGCCTCGTTTGAGCGGGTGGTGAATACCCCAACCCGTGGTTTGGGCGATCGTACATTGGAAACTATTCGCCTGGCCGCGCGTGATCGCGGGGCGACGATGTGGCAGGCGAGTATTGCCCTGCTCGAAGAGCAGGTGCTGGCGGGGCGGGCTGCAAACTCACTCCGTCGCTTTATCGAGCTGATCAATGCGCTGGAAGACGACACGTGTGAATTGCCGTTATTTCAGCAAACAGATGCCGTGATCCGCAATTCGGGTCTGCGGGCGCTGTATGAACAAGAAAAAGGTGAAAAAGCCCAGGCGCGTATTGAAAACCTGGAAGAGCTGGTAACGGCTACGCGTCAGTTTGAAGTGCCGGAAGAAGCCGAAGAGATGAGTCCGCTGTCGGCGTTCCTGTCACATGCGGCATTAGAAGCCGGTGAAGGTCAGGCTGATGACTTTGAAGATGCCGTCCAGTTGATGACTATGCACAGTGCCAAAGGACTGGAGTTCCCGGTTGTCTTCATGGTCGGTGTGGAAGAGGGGATGTTCCCGAGTTCGCGTACCACCGAAGAAGTGGGCCGTTTGGAAGAGGAGCGCCGTCTGTGTTACGTGGGCATGACCCGCGCAATGCAGAAACTCTACATCACCTATGCGGAAATGCGCCGTCTGTACGGTAAAGATAACTTCCATAAGCCGTCGCGTTTTATTCGTGAAATTCCGACGGAGTATGTTGAAGAGGTGCGGATGAAAGCGCAGGTATCGCGTCCTGCCAGCAGCGGCCGGTTCAGCCAGACCCAGGTCAATGACAATTTCAACCAGACCGGATTCAGCTTAGGCCAGCGGGTACAGCATACCAAGTTTGGTGAAGGTACCATCATTAACTTTGAAGGTAGCGGTGCCCAGAGCCGGGTACAGGTCGCCTTTAACGGTGAAGGGATCAAATGGCTGGTCACTCAGTACGCCAAGCTACAGCCGATGTAACAAGCACGGCGCAGTAAGCCCGAAAAGTCACTGCTCTAAACAGCCCCTCCCGTACTGCCAGTCAGTAGTATGAGAGGGGCTTTGTTTTTTTGATTCGTGGGTATTTACAGTTGCTGGATTAGATTGAACAGGATCATACTGCCGATAGTGACAAACAGCACGCCGCAGATCCCGTCGATGCAGGGGGTCCAGCTCTGGATTTTTTTCTGCAGGCGTTTGCCTGTCAGTAGCCATGCCAGCATGGCGAACCATGAAAATGACGTGATCCACAAAATCGCAATGGCCGTGACTTTACCGCCGAACGACATATCAACCGGGACCAGGGTCGAGAGCAGGCTGAGGAAAAATACCAGCGCTTTCGGGTTGAGAATGTTGGTGGTAAAGCCCTTGGCCAATGCTTGTTTGCGGTTGGCAATCACCCGCTGTGGTGTTGCCGTTTTCGGGTGGCCGGAAGCCGGACGCAATATCGGTAGCAGTACGCCTTTGACCGCCCCCATCCCTAACCACAGCAAGTAGCATCCGCCTGCGGCTTGCAGGGTCGCAAACAGCATCGGTTGCTGGTGGATCAACAGGCTGGCACCGGTCAGGCTTAAAATGGAATGGAGCAAAATCCCCAACGATAACCCAAGGGCGATGGAAATACCGGTTTGCCGGCCATAGCGACCGGCATTTTGCACCACTAAGGCGAAATCCGGTCCCGGACTCATTAAGGCTATAACATGGACAGTAAACAGGGTTAGTAGTGTCGTGACTTCGTTCATAGTGACTCGCTGTACTTAATTTTCTCTGGTGTAACGGCAGGTATGGCTTTATGTCATGTAGCATGACGGATGCGGGAAGTGGTGGATTGTAAAAAAATGACAGGGAGCGAAATATCTCATGGCGTGCGCTATTTGATTTGCGATGGTGCCAGGCCGAAGGTGTGTTTGAAGGTATTGGCAAAGTGAGCCTGATCGTAGAAGCCGACATGATAGGCAACCTCGGTGCTGCTAAAGCCGGCTTTAAGCAGTGCCATGGCATGTTCTAAACGCAACCTGGCTAACCATGCATAGGGTGTAATGCCTGTGGCTTTCTTAAATTGACGCAATAGTTGCGATGGACTGAGATTGCACAAGGCCGCCAGGTTATCGAGGCTGACTTTCTGGTCGAGATGCGCCATAAAATAATCACGTAGCTGGCGTAAATCTTTGCTCCCCAGCTTCGTGACGGGTTGCTCCCTGACTTTGCCGTAGTGGGTCAGCAAGTGCGAGAAATACTCGATCGGCAGACTGTCTTTTGCAAGTTGAGAGGCTAAAGGGTTATCTAACTGGCAGTGAAGGAGAGTCAGCTGCTGGAATAGCGTGTGATCGGCAATATTGTGCTGTGGAAAACAAAATTGGCTTTCCCCTGAGACGTCTTGAGTATGCTGAGCAAGCCAGTCTGGCGTAATACTGAAGATCTTTACCTGATAGCCCGTTATTTCTTTCGGCTGCCCATCATGGATTTCATCCGGTGGCATGATCACTATTTGCCCGGCACCTGCAACATGCTTGGCGCCGTTATAGAAATACTGTTGTTGACCATGGGTGATCAAACCGAAATGGTAATCGAGGTGGTAGTGGCGTTTGAAAGAAAAGCTCTGGTAATGGGCATCAATCAGGTTGATGTCATCAATGCTGCTTTTTCGATGACTGACTTTATTCATACTGATACCCAGCGGGACTGAACGGTGGTGGGTTGTCTCTTAAGATCAGTACACCATAAACCAAGGTGATGCGGCTTGTAAAAAATTCACAGGCCGCATGGTATGCTCAGGTTGATAGCAAGGCTTTTCGGCTCCGGCGATGGGTCTTAATACCATCAAAGCTGAACAGTACCAATGCTGCCCAGATAAAGACAAAGGTCATGCCGTTATCTAAGGTAAAAGGTTCGTCGTAGATCAACACCGCCAGTAAAAACATCAGACTTGGGCCGATGTATTGGAAAAAGCCTAAGGTGGACAGTTTCAGCTTGGTCGCCGCACCGGTAAAACAGAGCAGTGGTAAGGTGGTGACAATGCCTGCGGCTATGAGTAGTAGGTTCAGGTTTAGCGGGTTGTCGGCAAAGTTGGCGGTCGGGCTGTCGGTGAGCAGCAGAATGTAAATGGCCGCCAGCGGTAACAAGACAGAGGTTTCGAGAAACAACCCGGTCTGGGCATCCAGATTAATCTTCTTACGCAGCAAGCCATAACAGCCGAAACTAACGGCTAGCGCCAGGGCAATCCAAGGCAGTGAGCCAAATTGGATCAGTTGGACGGCAACGCCACAGGCGGCCAGAGCCACCGCAACCCATTGCAATGAGCGCAGGCGTTCGCCTAAAAACAGCATCCCTAGAATGACATTGAATAAGGGATTAATGAAGTACCCTAAGCTGGCATCCAGCATGTAGTTGTTATTGACCGCCCAGATGAAGATCAGCCAGTTGGTCCCCACTAACAATGCGGTAACCGTCAGCATGATGAGGGTTTTCGGCTGACGGAAGATCGCGCGTATCTTGCCCCAGCCTTTGCTGAGGTAAATCAAACCCGCCAGAAAGAAAAAAGACCAAATGACCCGGTGGCTGAGAATTTCTAGCGCACTGACCTGCTGTAACGCCTTAAAATATATCGGAGCGATCCCCCACATGGTGTAGGCGGCTAGGGCAAGGATCACCCCGCGTTGGGTTTTTTGGGCTTGTTCTTCCATGATTATCCAGTTGGTTATTTTATAAATTCAGGTTGATTGGCGTATCTTGGCCAAAATGAATGCGTAAGCAGTATAAAGGGGGGAGGTCAAAAATGACTACTTCTTTTCGCGGCGGTTTGATGGTTGTCCCCCCCTCGCTAATGACGCCAATGGCAAGGGCGCTTATGGGGCTGACAGTATGTTGAGTCGCTCACTGAAGATCGCATCTTGGGGTGGTTTGGGTATAGAATAGCTCGCCCCGATATCAAAAGAGTCGTTCTATGTCATCTAGCAGCACCGCGGTTTGTCAGTCAGCACCGTTATTATCCAGTGAGCAGATCTTGCAGGATGTCTTTGGCTATCAGTCATTCCGGGTTGGCCAGCAGGAAGTCATAGAGGCGGTTGTTGATGGTCAGGATTGTTTGGTGATCATGCCAACCGGCGGAGGCAAGTCACTGTGCTATCAGATCCCTGCACTGATGCTGCCAGGCATCACCCTGGTGATCTCGCCGTTGATTTCGCTGATGAAAGACCAGGTCGATCAGCTCAATGCCAACGGGGTGGCAGCAGCATATCTGAACTCTACGATGTCGCGAGAGGCGATGATGGAGACCTTCCTCGCCATGCGTGAAGGGGAACTGAAGCTGGTTTATGTCTCGCCGGAACGGGTGTTAATGCGGGATTTTATCGACCGTCTGTATGAGATGCCATTGAGCATGGTCGCGGTGGACGAGGCGCATTGTATTTCCCAGTGGGGGCATGATTTCCGCCCAGAGTATGCGGCATTGGGTACGCTGAAGCAGCATTTTGCCAACTTGCCGATCATGGCGCTGACCGCTACCGCTGACGACACGACCCGCAGCGATATTATCAGCCGCCTTGGTTTAGCTCATCCCCATGCTTACCTTGGCAGCTTTGACCGTCCGAATATCCGCTATACCTTGTTGGAAAAACACAAGCCACTGACCCAGCTTACTCGTTATCTGGGTGGGGTACGCGGTCAGTGTGGCATCGTCTACTGCAATAGCCGGAAACGGGTCGAGCAAATTACTGAAAAGTTATGTGACAACGGTATTCGTGCGGCGGCGTATCATGCCGGTCTGGATCATGAAGAGCGGGGCCGGGTGCAGGAAAGTTTTCAGCGGGATGATATTCATATCGTCGTTGCGACGGTCGCTTTCGGGATGGGTATTAATAAACCCAATGTCCGCTTTGTCGTGCATTACGATATCCCGCGCAATATTGAATCCTACTATCAGGAAACAGGCCGGGCCGGACGGGATGGGCTGCCAGCTGAAGCGGTCATGTTCTACAACCCGTCGGATCTGGCCTGGTTGCGCCGTTGTCTGGATGAAAAAGAAGAAGGGCCGCAAAAGCAGGTCGAAAGTCATAAGCTTAACGCTATGGGCGCATTTGCCGAAGCGCAGACCTGTCGTCGTCAGGTGTTGCTGAACTATTTTGGCGAATATCGCGAAGAGCCTTGCGGTAACTGCGATATTTGTCTTGATCCGCCAAAGCGGTTTGATGCCGTTGAAGTGGCGCAAAAAGCGCTGTCGTGTGTTTATCGCGTCAATCAGAGCTTTGGTATTGGTTATGTGGTGGAAGTCCTGCGCGGAATGCAAAACCAGCGTATTCGCGAACATGGCCATGACAAACTGACCACTTATGGTATCGGCCGCGAGCACAGCCACGAGTACTGGGTCAGTATTTTACGGCAGCTGATCCACCGCGGTTTCCTCAACCAGAATATGTTGCGCAGTTCGACGCTGCAACTGACCGAAAAAGCCCGTTCAGTGTTGAGAGCAGAAATTGAACTTGAATTGGCGGTTCCGCGTCTGGATGTCGCCGCGCGCAGTGCCAAAAGCGATAAGATGGCAAATCGTCACTATGATAAGGCGTTGTTTGCCAAGTTGCGAAAATTACGAAAAGCTATCGCCGATGAAGATGATCTGCCACCGTATGTGGTGTTCAATGATGCCAGCCTGATGGAGATGGCGGAAATGCTGCCGACATCTCAGGGAGAGATGCTGGCAGTTAATGGTGTCGGCCATCGCAAGCTGGAAAAATACGGTAGCGCCTTCCTCAACGTGATCGAAGCGCACCTGATGGCAGCACTCAACGACCGATAACCTATGAATAATGCGTTGCAGAAGGAATGATAATAATGGCGTCACAATCTGCCTCCGGCGAACTTTTCTTTACTCGCGAATTAGATTTGGTTCATAGCCGCCTGCTGTTAGCGGGCCCTGAATTTGATTTTGATAGCTTTCCTGAGATGGCCGCGCTGTTGTTAACACGTATTGATGCCGGTCTGATTGAGCGGGAGCTGAATGCGGACTTGCATCTGTGGCTGATCGATTTTGAAGGGAGCCGACTGATGCTGAAAGGGGAACACTACTCTGGCGGATTATGGCTAGAAGCCTTGTCACCGGCCGATAACGATATCCTCTCTTTTATTGCCAGCCTGCTGCCGTAAGATGGGTTGAAAGTTGCGGCAGATGTTTAGCTACTGGTCGTCGTCAAAAAGAGGGTATATAATCGCCGCCTTCGGTCACTGCGGTATGGTATGAGAGCCAGACAGTGGTGGTATTTTGGGTTCCCTCTCCCCCAATGACAAAAAGGTCTGATTATGACTCGATCTCAATTTTCTCCGGTACAACAATTTACTTCAGTACAACAGCGTAAAGCCCTTTTTTTTCTGGTTCTGTTTCACCTGCTGATCATTGCCTCCAGTAATTATCTGGTGCAGCTGCCGTTTACGATTTTTGGCTTTCATACCACCTGGGGGGCGTTTACCTTCCCGTTTATTTTCCTGGCAACAGACTTAACCGTACGTATTTTTGGTGCTGTTATGGCGCGTAAGATCATCTTCCGGGTGATGGCACCATCACTGGCGATCTCATACGGTTTATCTGTGCTGTTCTATCAGGGGGAGTACCAGGGACTCGCCCACCTTGGCGAGTTCAATCTGTTTGTGGCGCGCATTGCGATAGCCAGTTTCATGGCTTACTTGCTGGGTCAGATCCTTGATGTCTCGGTCTTTAACCGCTTGCGCCAGATGAAGCAGTGGTGGATAGCCCCAACCTGCTCGACAATGTTCGGTAATGCACTTGATACGATCGCGTTCTTTGCGATTGCGTTCTATAACAGCCCTGATCCGTTCATGGCGGCAAACTGGACCGAAATCGCGCTGGTGGACTACACCTTTAAGCTGATCATTAGTCTCGGCTTGTTCGTACCTGTCTATGGTGTGTTGCTGAACTACTTAATAAAACGCTTAACAACGATCAAACCGAAGCCTGAGATCCGTCAAGAGGTGCTCTGACAAGATAGTGTTAAGGCGCGTCGTCTGTAATTAAAGATGGAAATGAGAGTCATTATCAAAAAGTGCTTGCAACTTAAATGAGAATGGTTATTATTAACTTGCTTTCGGGCAAGAGGGGAAAGACAATCCCGCTTGTTTTGAAGGCACGACATTGCTCACATTGCTTCCAGTGTACTTCAGCAACGGTTGATTGTTTTTAGTGTAGGGCTGAAAACAAAAACACCACTTCTGCTGAGCGGCGCTTGCTTAATGATTCCTCAGAACGTAAGCAGCGCCGCCTTTTCTTATGCTAACCGTATCAGTTCTTTTACCAGTTTATTGATCCCGCTTGCCGCTTCAGAAAGATTGTTTGCGAGCATATAGGCCGGGGTTGTCAGTAACCGACGTTTCTGATCAAGGACAAAGTCATTAACCGGACAGTTGATATGCTGTCCCCCCATTTCATTAAATGTCTTGGCTATCTCAGCATCATTGCCGATGGTCCCTTTTGCCCCCGAACCGTAAATGGCTGGAATTAAGGCTGGGGATATACACAAGTAACCCGCCGGTTTTTCTTCCAGCGCAAAAGCCTGACAGGCCTTTTTGACATCAGGATTGATCTCACAATCTGCCCCCTTGAAGGCAAAGTCAGACAGGTTTTTTGCCGCACCAAAGCCTCCGGGAATCAGTAATGCGTCAAAATCACGTGGATTTAAATTGGCGACATCTTCAATGTTGCCACGGGCGATCCGTGCGGCTTCGACAAGCACATTACGGGTTTCTTTGGTCGGCTCTCCCGTTAAATGGTTGATGACATGGTATTGATCAATGTTGGGCGCGAAGCAGTGCCAACTGGCTCCTTCTTGTTCAATCGCCAGTAGAGACAATACGGCTTCATGGATTTCAGTTCCGTCAAAAACGCCAGAACCGCTTAAAATTACCGCAATTTTCTTCATTTTGGCCTCCTTCCTAGTCATTTTTGTCGTGTATTGCTCTCAGATATTCTTATTTCAGATCGGTCTGTTAACTTTTTCCACAATTAATGATCATTTTAGGATCGAGGATCATTTTTTGCTTGTAAATATAAGTGTATGATATTTATTGCTTTATTTTTCATTTTTCATTTTTGTTTATTGTTGATCAATTCAGTAAAATTAAATACTAACAAAGTTATCCACAGATGGTCTGAGGTGGGTGGAAAACATCAGTTAACACTTGCAGGCTCTCATGGCATTCTAGTAGCTCATTGACAAATTTTGCTATTTTCAGCGTTGAATGAAGCAAAATCTGTGTGATGAATTATTTCTACTTAACTCTTTCATCCCCCGGATATAAGAATACCTTTATGGCAACTATCCCAGAAAATCCACTGATCCTGATTGATGGATCGTCTTATCTTTATCGTGCTTATCATGCTGCTCCCAACTTTACTAATTCTGACGGAGAGCCAACAGGTGCGGTCTATGGTGTTGTTAATATGCTGCGTAGTATGTTACGCCAGTTTTCCACCGAGCATGTGGCGGTGATCTTTGACGCCAAAGGCAAGACTTTTCGTGACGATATGTACCCGGAATATAAGGCGCATCGCCCACCAATGCCGGATGATCTCAGAAGTCAGATAGAACCTCTGCATGCTGTGATCAAGGCTATGGGGTTGCCACTGATCTCGGTATCCGGGGTAGAAGCCGATGATGTGATTGGAACGTTAGCAGGCCAGGCATCAAAGGCCGGCATGCCAGTACTGATCAGTACCGGCGATAAAGATATGGCGCAGTTGGTTGACGAGCATGTCACATTGATCAATACCATGACTGATGTTGTGATGGATCCTGCCGGGGTTGTGGAAAAATTCGGGATCGGTCCGGAGCTGATCATCGATTATCTCGCGCTGGTGGGGGATAAGGTCGATAACATTCCGGGCGTACCGGGAGTCGGAGAGAAAACCGCGAAGGCCCTATTAACCGGTATTGGGAGTATTGAGGATCTTTACGCCAACTTAGATGCGATTTCGGCGTTAGGCTTCCGTGGGTCGAAAACCATGGCAAAGAAGTTGGAAGACAATAAAGAAGCCGCTTACATGTCTTATCAGCTGGCAACGATAAAACTGGATGTTGAGCTAGATACAGCGCCGCAAGATCTGCGCAAAGGCGAGCCTGATACCGATGCGCTAACAAGTTTATTCGGTAAGTTACAGTTTCGCCGTTGGTTAGAAGAAATGCTGGATGGCGGTGATGGCAAAATTGTTGCCAACGAAAAATCAGCAAAGTCGGCGGCAGAGAAAAAAGTCGTGGCCCCAACGATTGATCGCAGTGGCTATGAAACCGTATTAGATGAAGCCGGTTTCAACGCTTGGCTTGAAAAACTCCAAGCAGCAGAGATCGTTGCTTTTGATACCGAAACCGATGGCCTGGATTACATGACCGCGAATCTGGTGGGTGTGTCGTTTGCTGTTGAAGAAGGCAAGGCGGCATATGTACCGGTCGCTCATGACTATTTAGATGCCCCCGAGCAGCTGGATCGCGACTGGGTTTTGGCTCAGCTTAAGCCATTGCTAGAAGATCCTGAGCAGGCGAAAGTCGGCCAGAACCTGAAATTTGATGCCAGTATTCTCGCGCGTTACGACATTGAGATGCAGGGGATTAAATATGACACCATGCTGGAGTCATACGTGTTCAACAGCGTGGTCGGGCGCCATGATATGGACAGCCTGGCCCTGCGCTATCTAGAGCACAAAAATATCAGCTTTGAAGATATTGCCGGCAAAGGTAAAAAGCAGCTGACGTTTAACCAAATCGATTTGGAAGAAGCGGGTCCGTACGCGGCGGAAGATGCCGATATTACCCTGCGTCTGCACAACTATCTGATTGCCAAAGTCGAAGCTGACCCAAAACTGAAGTCGGTCTTCGAAGACATCGAAATGCCGCTGGTGCCTGTATTGTCACGTATTGAACGTACAGGGGTCTTGATTGACAGTATGCTGTTGAGCGCGCAATCGTCCGAAATTGCGGTGCGTCTGGATGAGCTGGAAAAGCAAGCGTATGAGATTGCCGGACAAGAATTTAATCTGGGCTCCCCCAAACAGCTACAAGCGATACTGTTTGAAAAAATGGGCCTGCCTGTTTTGAAGAAAACCCCGTCAGGCGCCGCTTCAACCAATGAAGAGGTGTTGCAAGAATTAGCCTTGGACTACCCGTTACCGAAATTGCTTTTGGAATATCGTGGGTTAGCAAAACTGAAGTCGACCTACACCGATAAACTGCCGAAGATGGAAAACCCAGCAACAGGGCGGGTGCATACATCTTACCATCAGGCGGTCACGGCAACGGGCCGCTTGTCATCGAGCGATCCAAACCTGCAGAACATTCCGGTACGTAACGAAGAAGGACGGCGTATTCGCCAGGCCTTCATTGCACCGACAGGGTATAAAATTCTGGCCGTCGATTACTCTCAAATTGAACTGCGGATCATGGCGCACCTATCAGGTGATAAAGCCCTGCTGGACGCCTTTAACCAGGGTAAAGACATTCACGCGGCCACCGCGGCTGAAATATTGAACCTGCCAATCGAATCAGTGAGCACTGAACAGCGTCGTCGTGCCAAAGCGATCAACTTCGGTCTGATCTATGGTATGAGTGCGTTTGGCCTGGCGAAGCAGCTGGGGATGGGGCGCAACGAAGCGCAGGACTACATGAATGTGTATTTCGAGCGTTACCCGGGGGTACTGGAATATATGGAAAGCACCCGCACGACAGCAAGTGAGCAAGGTTTTGTTGAAACCTTATTCGGTCGTCGCTTATATCTGCCAGACATTAAGTCACGCAATGGCCTGCGCCGCAAAGCCGCAGAGCGTGCAGCCATCAATGCGCCAATGCAGGGCACGGCTGCCGATATTATTAAACGCGCGATGATATTGGTGGATCAGTGGATTTTGCAACAGAATACGGGTCGTGTGCGGATGTTAATGCAAGTACATGACGAACTTGTCTTTGAAGTACAGGAGTCTGAACTGGAAGCTGTCTCGCTGGAGGTGCGCCGCCTGATGGAATCTGCCGCTGAACTGGCGGTGCCGCTGATTGCAGATGCGGGGTTCGGTGACAACTGGGATGAGGCCCATTAAGGGTTTCAAGTCTTCTCTCTCGCACTGAAAAAGTGAAAGCCGACATTGAGTCGGCTTTTTTTTTGCATTAAATAAACGCTCACTAAATTACCTTCTGTAAAACTTAGTTACGAGTGAGTGAAAAAAAACTACAATTTTTGCTTTTATTATCTGCTCAATTGATATACAGTTATCTGCGTAGGGTACAGAGGTAAGATGTTCTATCTTTCAGACCTTTTGTTTCACGTTATTGGATTTGGCTGATTCAGCCGCCCTGGTCGTTTGACCAGGGCGTTTTTTATTTCAGCGCCCCAAAAATCCCCTGTCTGTTTTATTTCTTCTTTTTCAATCAATTTGGCTGCTGATGTGGCGGATCATCGACACCCCAATCTTGACCATTGTTTTCATTTCTGCCATCGGATTGGTTGTTTTACGACCTTAATGCTGCTTTTCAGCCTGATTGATGCTGGGTTTCCAACCGATGAAGGGAGTGCGAGAGCTAGCCTATTGAGTATCTGCTTTTTTATTTCTTTGAATTTAGAGTAATTACTTTAAATTTAAGCTGGAGGGGTTATACTGTATTGGCTTCTTGTTCATATTTGTTATTGGCCGCGGATTCATAGAGCGGCTAGCCTGCAAATAATTGAAATAGCCATCCATTTTGTTGAGGGTGGCTTTTTTTTGTCTGCGAGATAGTGATGTAATTAAATTCCATAAGTGTCGGTGGTTGACGGTGGAAAAGACGCTTATTTTCCATCGCAAAATAATCAACTGAAAATTAGTGGGTAAACCATTAAAAGGTGGATTTAAGTAGGGATATTGCGGAGAAAGCGCGATTATTAGCGGTGAAATAACCAACAAAAACGGTATAAAGCACTTGCGTTGGGTGGGAAAATCATTGATGCTTTCTGGACAAAAATAAAAAAATCTCCTATTTCTCTCCCGTTGCCCCACCTGGAAGGTGGGGAATTTTTATGGCCCTGTCCTTAGTGCCATAATCAACTGAACAGCGTTAATGATTATTCATTATTATCACTTACCGCCGTATCTGTTTCGGTATTACCGTGCTCTGCTGCTGCGAGCATTTGCTGTCGTTCAAGTTCAGGTGCAAACCATGAATCCAGCTTGCGGCGTACCTGATCAAGTCCAATTCCCTTGAGTGAAGAGAACAACTCGATTTGCACATCACCACCAAAAGACTTTGCGGATTCGCGTACTTTTAGTAATTGTGATTTACGTGCACCACTTTTCATTTTGTCCGCTTTAGTTAACAGCACTAAAACGGGAAGGCGGCTTTCGATCGCCCAGAAAATCATTTGCTGGTCGAGGTCCTTCATGGGATGGCGGATATCCATTAGTACCACCAGGCCTTGCAGGCATTCACGTTTCTGCAGATATTCACCCAGCGCTTTTTGCCATTTAATCTTCATTTCTAATGGCACTTGAGCAAACCCGTAGCCCGGTAAATCGATTAGATTACACCCTTGAGTTACCTCAAACATGTTAATCAATTGTGTCCGTCCTGGGGTTTTTGAGGTGCGCGCTAAGCCTTTCTGATCGGTAATGCGGTTCAGTGCGCTTGACTTTCCTGCGTTGGAGCGGCCAGCAAATGCGATCTCAACGCCTGTGTCTTGGGGCAAGTGGCGAATGTCGGGTGCACTTGTGATGAAGCCGGTATTTCTGTAGTTGAGAGGTTGATTCACTGTTAACTCCGTCAAGTCTTCATGTAGTCGACTGATTACTTTTATGTGAAATTGTGTAAAATGTAGCAAACCGTGCTCGGTTTGTGGTCGCATTGTATACCATGTTACTGAGCATTACTTGTGGTACTGGAAGCTCTATAATTATATACGGAATGTCATGAAGAAATTAGTACTGATATTGACCCTTCTTGCCAGTTGCTCAGCCTGGGCCCAGGGAGATGCAGAAGCTGGAAAAGCGAAAGCTGTGGTATGTGCCGCTTGTCACGGCGCCGATGGTAATAGCATGATTGCGCAATATCCTAAAATTGCTGGTCAGCACTCAGGTTACCTTGAAAAGCAGCTCAAGGAATTCAAGCTAGCGATGACTACAGGTGGCAAGGAAGGTCGTAACGATCCGGTGATGGGGGGGATGGCAATGCCATTGTCTGAGCAGGACATGGCGGATTTAGCCGCTTATTTTTCAACATTACCCATCTCGGATAACACCACACCTGAATCATCAGTAGCCGTTGGCCAGCAGCTTTATCGGTTTGGTGATCCGGAGCGTGGCATCGCAGCCTGTACAGCCTGCCATGGCCCTCGCGGTAATGGCACCAGCCTGTCGGGCTTCCCGAAAATATCGGGTCAGCACGCTGAATACGTGAAAATTCAACTCGAGAAGTTCCGTTCCGCTCAGCGTAATAATGATATGAACCAGATGATGCGATCGGTCGCGGCAAAACTGTCAGATGATGAAATCACCGCTCTATCCCAATATGTTGGTGGTCTACACTAAGCGCTTAGATTGGAGTGTTGGCATTTAAAAGGCAGCTTTTTGCTGCCTTTTTGCTGCTTGTCCCGCGGCAAAGCGAGGCGAAAGGATCTGTTTTATGATTAGGCGCAGTGGTAGATAGAGCTAAATGCAAGTGAGTCATAAAAAAGGCCTGAACAAAGAGTGCGAAATCGACAAATGCTCAGCCGTATATAAGAGATCTGCCACTGGTGATGTCGGATGTTGATGAAAGATCATCAGGATTTGGTTATCAATGTTCGATGGATCAGCGGCTTAGCCATATTGAAATAATATTTCAGGAAAACGGCGTATCTCAGCTACCTTGTATGCCAGCTGAATCAAGATAGAGTATACCTTGTCGACAGGGAGAGCGGCAGGGGATAGGAAAGCGCCAGGATGGCATGGGCATGACGCCTGAAATAGCGCACGGATGGTGATTTCAGTTATCAGGATGATAGCGTGCTTAATGGATAAGCCGGTAAGGATAAACCGCATTAACATGGAGTGTGGCACGGAAGACTAAAATTCATCAGGGAGATGAAGAACGCGAAGTCTTGCAAGGAAAGCACGAATAACAAAGGGATTGTTGTCAAACCGGGATGTTTATTCACTGGTCAGGGACTGACCAGGCAGAATTTCAAGCCAATCGATGGCTACCCATAGAGCGACAGGTGGCTACCTGTCGCTTTTTTCTTTATTGGCTTTCTGTTATGTTTCGGCTTCATTTTCCGGAGGCAGTACGATGCAGACATGCCCGCTATGCAATGGCCATTCGGCCAGTGATTTTTCTCAAGATAAACGTCGTGCATATTTTCGCTGTGGCGATTGCGCATTTATCTTTGCAGATCCCGCATCTCGACTGCCACCTGAAGAAGAAAAAACCGTTTATGATCAACATGAAAATAATCCGAAAGATGAGGGTTACCGCCGTTTCCTCAATCGTCTTGCCGCGCCGTTAGCCCTGCGGGTCGGTAATAAACCGGGTGAGGGACTGGATTTCGGGAGTGGCCCCGGCCCGACATTATCCCTAATGTTGACAGAGATGGGGTATAATATGGCGATATACGACCCATATTTTGCTCATACTCCTTCGGTATTAGAAAAACAGTATGATTTTGTGACTTGTACCGAGGCTATTGAACATTTTTACACGCCTGCGAAGGAATGGGGGCGACTACTTAGCATGGTAAAACCTGGCGGATGGCTGGGGATCATGACGAAGTTAGTGATTAATACCGATGCCTTTGCGCAATGGTATTACAAAAACGACCCAACCCATGTGAGCTTCTTCAGCCAGGAAACGTTCCGTTATCTAGCGGAACGTGACGGTCTGGAAGTCGAGTTTGTTGGAACAGATGTAATTTTGCTGAGGAAACCCCAGTAATGACCCGTAAGAAAAGAAGTCGCACCGTAGGATCTGAAGGTCCTGCTGTATACCGCGAAAAATCGACCTCACAAATTGATATTGAAGCGCGTAAAAGCCAGAAAGAGAAGAAGCGTAAAGGCTTGAAATCAGGAAGCCGCCATTCGGCTGGCCTGGATTCAGCGAATCGCGCAAATGGTCAGAAGAAAGATCCGCGCCTAGGCAGTAAAAAGCCGGTACCACTAGTCGTTGATGCGAAACCAACAACCAAGAAAGAGCGACGCCTGAGCGCCGAGCAAGAACTGGCGATGTTGGAAAATGATGCACAATTGATGGTGCTGCTTGACCGTATCGATGCCGGTGAAAAACTTGGCTCAGGCTTGCAGAAGCAAGTTGATCAGAAGTTAGACCGTATCGAACACCTGATGGGACGCTTAGGCCTGCTTGAAGAAGATACGCCAGACGCTACCGAAGAAGCACCGGTACGCAAGGGTGCAAAAACTGATGAAGACTTACTTGATCAGTTTGAAAATATGGATTTAGACTCATTCGATAAGGAGTAACCGTTGCAGGATATGACGCTTTGGTTAGGTTTGGCCGGTACTGTTATTGCCGGGCTAGCCTTTTATGCGGGATCTTTGTTGTTTAAGCTGTATCAGCAACATCAACGGCAGAGCGCATTTCTGGCGCGAGCGAAGCTTCAACAGGCGGAGAAAATACAACAACGCAATGCCCGTATTATGGACAGCGTGTTTATTATTGCCAACGCGGGTAAGCAAGAGCAGTGTGATATGTCAGAAATCACCATTCGGCTATATAAGCTGATGGAAGTCTTGCAGGCTGACCAACCTATTGACTTTGCGTGTAAATATCCTGCGATGTTTGAGCTTTATCAGGTGGTGAGAGAGATGCCGCGTGGTGATGAGCGTCAGACAATACAGAAAAAAGAGCGCATGAAGCTCGATCTGCAGCGGATGAAAGCGGAAGCTCGCCTGAAAGAAACCATTAAGCTTGAGCTGGAAGATATCCTGTCAATGAAAGCTGAACAACCAGAGGCATAGCCTCAGGTTATAAACGACTGCCTGGGTCGACCCGATCCAGGTGGCATTTTTGTCATCATTAATGAGTAAGTAGTCTACATCTTTATTAAGCTGTGGCACACTTGACGATCGTTTTATCTCTCCCGACCACAACTACAAATAGCGGAAGTATGTCATGTCAAATGAGCAGATTATTTGGGATCAGGCACTGATAGAAAAATATAACTATTCAGGCCCCCGTTATACCTCATATCCGACAGCCCTTGAGTTTCATGAGGCATTTACGCCGGCGGAATTTGATATGGCTTGTGCGCAGTATCCTGAGCGCAAACTTTCACTGTATGTGCATATCCCGTTCTGCCACAAGCTTTGCTATTACTGCGGCTGTAATAAAATTATTACTCGCCATCAGCATAAAGCGGATCAGTACCTGGATGTGCTGGAACAGGAAATTCGTCAGCGTGCTACGCTGCTTGGCAATCGGCAGGTCAGTCAGCTTCACTGGGGCGGCGGTACACCCACTTTCCTGACTAAGCCACAAATCAGTCGTTTGATGAGGTTGCTGCGGGATCAGTTCAATTTTGACCCTGATGCAGAAATTAGCATTGAAGTCGATCCGCGTGAAATAGAATTGGATGTGCTGGATCTTCTTCGCGCTGAAGGCTTTAACCGCCTCAGTATCGGAGTGCAGGACTTTAATAAAGAAGTGCAGAAACTGGTGAACCGTGAGCAAGATGAAGAGTTCATTTTTGCCATGGTACAGCGTGCCAAAGAATTAGGTTTCCGTTCAACTAATCTCGATTTGATTTATGGCCTGCCAACGCAGAACCGTGAGCGGTTTGCTAAAACCTTAGAGCAGGTACTGACGATGAAGCCGGGCCGTTTGTCTGTCTTTAATTATGCCCATATGCCAGCCCTTTTTTCTGCCCAGCGTAAGCTTAAAGATGAGCTGCTGCCGAGTGCAAATGAAAAACTGGGGATCTTGCAAGACACCATCAGTACCTTAACCGAAGCCGGTTACCAGTTTATCGGAATGGACCATTTTGCCTTACCGGATGATGAATTAGCCGTTGCCCAACGCAACGGTATTTTGCACCGTAATTTCCAGGGCTATACCACCCAGGGTGACTGTGATTTACTGGGGATGGGTGTTTCTGCTATTTCGATGATTGGTGATTGCTACGCGCAGAACCAGAAAGAGCTGAAGGCTTACTATGCGGATGTGAACAATAAACATCAGGCACTGTGGAAAGGGGTGTCGCTTGATGCGGATGATTTGTTACGCCGGGAAGTGATCAAAGCCCTGATTTGTAACTTCCAGCTTGATATGACCGTGATTGAAGAGCATTTTGATCTGAACTTTAAACAATACTTTGCTGAAGATCTGAAATTATTGCAAACGTTCATCAATGATGGGTTAGTGACGGTCGATGAGCGGGTTATTCAGGTTGAATTAAAAGGCCGTTTGCTGATCCGTAATATCTGTATGTGCTTCGATAAATACCTCCGTGATCGTGCCCGTCAGCAGCAGTTCTCGCGGGTGATTTGAGTACCGCCTTCAATCTGAAATCGCAAAAAGCCGCTTGATTCAATCAGCGGCTTTTTATTGGGTACTGATAGTGAATAAATCAGCTCACATGGTTTGGATTACCTTGATCTAGCGATTGGCTGCTTTCAGTTTAAGGGCCTGCTTTTCAGCATCAGACAGGAACGCCAGCTCAAGGCCATTGATTTGCGCCTGGCGAATCTGCTCCTGGCTCAGGCCCACTTTCGGTGCCGCCACTTCATATTCATACGGTAATTCAATCCCTTCTACAGCCGGATCATCGGTGTTCAGACATGCCAGAATACCATGGTCGAGGAATTGCTTAATTGGATGAGATTCGAAAGACTCAACGGTACTGGTCTGGATATTAGACGTCAGGCATGACTCGATACCAATTTTATGTTCGGCCAGGTAGTCCATCAGTTTAGGATCGTGAACCGCTTTCACGCCATGGCCGATACGTACAGCACCAAGTTCCCAGATGGCCTGCCACATGCTTTCCGGCCCTGCGGCTTCACCCGCATGAACGGTGACGCGCAGATCAGCATCTCGTACTTGTTTGAAATGGCTGATAAAGCGATCGCCTGGCTGGCCTAGCTCATCACCGGCAAGATCGATAGCAACCAGTTTATCTTTCTGGCTGAGCAGCGCATCCAGCTCTTGCTGGCAGGCTTGCTGGCCAAACGTGCGGCTCATGATACCAATCAGGTTGGCTTTGACATCAAAGTCACGACAGCCGGCAGCCACCCCGTCGACGACAGCCTCAACCACGCCAGCGACGGGCAGGTTGTGCTTCATCGCCATGTAGTAGGGGGAAAAGCGCAGTTCTGCATAGTCAATCTGGGCATTCAGTGCGTCTTCGACATTTTCATAGGCGACGCGGCGGCACGCATCGAGATCACCCAGTACCGCAACCCCCCAATCAAGCTTCGACAGGAAAGCCATTA
Source organism: Photobacterium sp. (assembly GCF_057456235.1). Classification (NCBI taxonomy): domain Bacteria; kingdom Pseudomonadati; phylum Pseudomonadota; class Gammaproteobacteria; order Vibrionales; family Vibrionaceae; genus Photobacterium; species Photobacterium sp. The sequence goes on from NZ_JBVCPH010000016.1 coordinate 61,564, forward strand.
AGCTCGGCTCAGCTTCGACGATCTGAACATGCGGGCGCAGCCCTTCAATATCGGTCGCTGGCAGTGCCATACCGAATTTCTGACCAAGTTCTAAAATAGTCTGAATGCGGATATTGCCATCAAGATGACGGTGAAGATCGGTTAAAGGAAGGTGCTTAGTGATCATAATTATTGGTGCCCCTATAGAAACTGGTGCGTCAGTATACGCAAAGAACAAATTACAATCATTATAGTCCGGGTGGATATTCTTCGATGGCGGCAGAAACTGAGCTGATGTTTACTGGATCTGTTGACCCTTTGCTTAATGGTTCTGGGCGGGCATAAAAAGACCCTTGCGCAAAACCGAACATGCATTGAACGGTTTTGGGGTGATCTTAATGACAGATAGTGACTAATCCAGTGTCATATTCAGCTCTTTGAGTTTGCGAGTCAGGGTGTTTCTTCCCCAGCCTAATAGCTTGGCGGCTTCTTGTTTGTGGCCACGAGTATACTCCAGGGCGGTTTCCAATAAAATTTTCTCAAACTCCGGTAAGGCTTCGCCCAGTAGGTTCTGGTTACCTTGCTGAAGTTCGCTTCGGGCCCAGCTCTGTAAAGCCTGATGCCAGTGTGAGAGAGTCGGGTCACCTGCTGGCTGAGCGTTGATTGTCAGAAGTTCCGGCGGCAGATCAGAAGGTAAAACTTCATTACCGCTGGCCATAACGGTCAACCAGCGGCAGGTGTTCTCTAACTGTCTGACATTGCCCGGCCAGTCAAGACCGGTAATGAGTTCGACAGTGCTCGGATGCAAGGTTTTGACCTCGACCCCCAGTTCATCGGAGGCCCTCTGAAGAAAGTGGCGTGTCAGCTGTGGAATATCCTGACGGCGATCTTTCAGCGCCGGAATATGGACGCGTATCACATTCAGACGGTGGAACAAATCTTCTCGGAAATCACCGTTGGTAACCAGCAGCTCCAGGTTCTGGTGAGTGGCGGCAATGATCCGGACATCAACATTAACGGGTGAGTGCCCGCCAACCCGATAAAACTGGCCATCAGCCAGTACGCGTAATAAGCGGGTCTGAATATCTAATGGCATGTCACCGATTTCATCAAGAAACAAAGTGCCGCCGTTCGCTTGTTCAAAGCGCCCCTGACGCACGCTGTTAGCGCCGGTGAAAGCGCCTTTTTCATGGCCAAACAGTTCAGACTCAATTAAGTCTTTCGGAATGGCTGCCATATTCAGGGCAATAAAGGCTTTCTTGCTACGCGGACTATGGCGATGCAGGGCATGGGCAACCAGCTCTTTACCGGTGCCTGATTCACCGTTGATCAATACCGAGATGGAAGAGCGGGATAAACGGCCAATGGCGCGAAAGACTTCCTGCATGGCCGGCGCTTCACCGATGATCTCAGGTACCGCTTTCAGGGTCTGTTCTGGCTGCTGCTGACGTTTCTGTTCCTGGCTGTGGGTGACAGCCCGCTCCACCAAACTAACCGCTTCGTCAATATCAAACGGCTTCGGCAGATATTCAAAGGCTCCTTCCTTATAGGCGTTAACGGCGGCATCTAAGTCGGAATGTGCCGTCATGATGATAACCGGTAAGGAGGGGTGATCCTGTTGCAGTGATTTAAGCAATGTCAGCCCATCGGTACCCGGCATGCGAAGATCAGACACCAATACATCGGGTACACTGCATTCGAGTGCTTCAATAACACTGTCGGCATCGGCAAAGGTTTCACATTTTAATCCGGCGGCATTGAGGGTGCGCTCTAATACCCAGCGAATAGAACTGTCGTCGTCAACAACCCATATCAATCCTTTGCTCATATTGTCGGTCCCCTTGAGTTATAAAAATCGGGTGAATACACTGATGCGTGACTATCCGGTTAGGTTATGGGTAAGTAAATCGTAAATTTAGTATGTCCAGGCCAACTGACGACTTCAATTTTACCCTGGTGCTGATCGATCAGGTTGCGGGCGATAGATAAGCCCAGCCCGGTTCCGCCGTCTCTTCCGGTGACCATGGGATAAAACAAGGTATCCTGGATCTCTCTCGGAATACCCGGACCATCATCGATGATGTCGATTTTTGCGGCAATTCGATGGCGCTGACCGTGAATCAAGGTTTGATGTGCGGTACGGGTTTTCAGGGTGATATTACCGCCGTTGACCTGTTGCAGCGCTAATGCGGCATTACTGACAATATTGAGAATAGCCTGCTCCAGCTGTTCCGGATCCATGATGAAGTCGGGCAGGCTGGGATCATAGTCGCGGTGGATCTGAATGCTTTCGCCACCGTCTAGGCTAACAAGCTGGCGTACTTTCTCTAACACCACATGAATATTATCCACCTGCCGCTCTCCCGGACGTTGTGGTCCGAGCAGGCGGTCGACTAAATTACGTAGTCGATCGGCTTGTTTAATGATCATCTGGGTGTACTCGGTATAACTCGGGTCCGGCAGGGCTTTTTCTAATAACTGTGCCGCGCCACGTAAGCCGCCCAACGGGTTTTTAATTTCATGGGCCAGGCCGCGTACCAGTTCTTTGGCGGCCTGTTGCTGAGCGTGCTGACTGAGCTCCTGGCTGATACGACGCTGCTGGTCGATAGGCTTGAGCTCCAGCAGGATCAGCAGTTCTTTTTGCCAGGAAATCGGGCTGGCATTGAGCTCTAAGGCATGGTGTTTACCATCTATGACAAAGGTGACATCGCTATCAGCCAGTCCCTGGCCGCTCTGCAGCGTGGCTTGCACCAAGCCGAGATCCAGGGATGAGTGTTGTAATAAATCGGGGAAACAGGTGTTCAGTAAACGGCGTTTACTGAAAGACAGCAACTGTTCTGCTGCCGGATTGACGTAACAAATGGTTAACTTCTCGTCGAGCAACAGTACCGCTGTGACTAAATTATCCAGAATTATAGGGGTAAAATTAGCTGTCACGATTATCATCCTTGTTGATATCAATGCGTATCACTTTGCGATCAATGAGCGTTATCGTGACGTGAATTGATATTGTGCACCATGTTGGTGCAATCAAGTGTAGCCTGTCTGCCTACGATAGTGCACCAAAAATCAGTATTGGGTGATTATTTGGTTTTTATTGCTGGTGATTTACGCTGGATCACGGAAGCCCGGTGTAGGTAAACGGTAATATTATTTGATGATGCAATAACCTTGCCGTATTTAAGAAGCTGTACTTGCAGCTGATGGCTGCCTCTATCGATATTGATTAAACGCCAGCTGAGGCTGGCTTGCGGGCGGCCGTAAGCTTTGCCATCGAGCAATAACTGTACATTGTGGCCTTGGTCCATTTTTCGGTTCGCGATGGCAGAGACGGTGATGATCCCTTCGTTCTCGCGCAAGGTCTGTTCATGCATCGGTGACAGCAGACGAATGCTGGCCGGAGGTGCGGCATCAGGCATATTGCCGGATTCAGGGGGGATGGGTTCTGAGGTGGTGGGGCCCGCTGCGGATACGGTACTCGGCAGGGAGTCGAATTGATAGAGTGTCGCCTTCTCGGTGGGCTGATCAGAGAAGTGAACAATCCCCTCGCTATCAGTCCAGGTGTAGATGGTCGTGGCGTGCAGAGCCGGCGAGATCAGCAGGCTCAATAACGTTATCAAGATAAATGGTATATGCATTTCGGTCTCCCAAATTTGTTAGTTTTTCAGCTTGGGAAGAGACCGCAAGATCAAAAAGGCCTGCTTGTGAAGCAGGCCTAAGTCTTAGCTGTCGAGTAATGTATTTATTACTTATACAGAATAGTAAAGATTAAACTCAAGCGGGTGTATCGCCATGTTGATCTTCTCAACATCTTCAGACTTCAGTTTGATGTAAGAATCAATGAAATCATCAGAGAAGACACCGCCTGCAGTGAGGAACTCGCGGTCTTCGTTCAGGCACTTGAGTGCGTCTTGAAGCGATTCTGCAACCGTCGGGATTTCCGCTGCTTCTTCAGCCGGCAGATCGTAAAGGTCTTTATCCATCGCTTCACCCGGGTGGATCTTGTTCAGGATACCGTCAAGACCAGCCATCAGCATTGCTGAATATGCCAGGTACGGGTTCGCGGCCGGATCACCGAAGCGAATCTCAATACGGCGTGCTTTCGGATTTGACACCACCGGGATACGGATAGAAGCTGAACGGTTACGGGCAGAATATGCCAGCATAACCGGTGCTTCGAAACCAGGAACCAGACGCTTGTACGAGTTAGTTGCCGGGTTTGCAAAGGCGTTGATTGCACGAGCGTGTTTAATGATACCGCCGATGTAGTAGATCGCGATATCAGAAAGGCCGCCGTACTTATCGCCGGCAAACAGGTTTACACCGTCTTTAGCCAGTGACTGGTGTACGTGCATGCCGGAACCGTTATCACCGGCAAGTGGCTTAGGCATGAAAGTGGCTGTTTTACCAAATGCATGAGCAACGTTATGGACAACGTACTTATAGATTTGGGTTTCATCCGCTTTCGCTGTCAGGGTGTTGAAACGCGTCGCGATTTCGTTCTGACCGGCCGTCGCAACTTCGTGGTGGTGGGCTTCAACAACCAGACCCATTTCTTCCATGATAAGGCACATGGCAGAACGGATATCTTGTGAGGAATCGACCGGTGCAACCGGGAAGTAACCGCCTTTCACGCCAGGACGGTGACCTTTGTTACCACCTTCGAAGTCAGAACCCGTGTTCCAGGCCGCTTCTACGTCATCAATCTTAAAGAAAGAACCCGACATGTCGGTACTGAACTTAACATCATCAAACAGGAAGAACTCCGGCTCAGGACCAACCAGCACCGTGTCTGCGATGCCCGTCGAGCGCATGAACTCCTCAGAACGCTTGGCGATTGAGCGAGGGTCGCGATCGTAGCCTTGCATGGTGGCAGGCTCAAGAATGTCGCAACGAATGTTTAGCGTTGCGTCTTCTGTGAACGGGTCCAGCACTGCGCTTGTAGCATCAGGCATCATTACCATGTCTGATTCATTGATACCTTTCCAGCCAGCAACAGACGAGCCGTCGAACATTTTGCCTTCTTCAAAGAAATCAGCGTCGATTTGATGAGAAGGAATAGAAATGTGCTGTTCTTTACCTTTGGTATCGGTAAAGCGTAGGTCAATAAATTTAACTTCATTTTCCTGGATCAGTGCTAGTACATTTTCTACTGACATCTTGAGTAACCTCCGGTGTTAAGATTGGGCAACTGGCCGCAAAAATTTTCATTGCTCTGTGCAGAGCGACTCTAAATAAGATACTGCGAAAAGTGTGCCAATTTTTTAAAGCCCCAGAATCGCCCACTTACGGCGCATCGGGGGCTAAGGGAATCCATTTCTGCACTATAATGGTGAGTTTTTGCACCATTATGGTGCGGTTGTACTGGTATTCACGATGATGGTGCGCCTCTACTATTCGCTTATGTCATTATATTGTCAATCTGGCACTGCATAATCACGCTCGTTTTTGGATTAATCCGAAATCTCAAAGATCGCGATGATATATTGCTGGCGCGTGATAACGACTGCTTTCGAGGGGTGCTGAGCGACTGTAGGCACTGTCTTTTATCGGCTGTAAGTATGCATAAACAGCGGGGGAGAGGGGGGCTTATACAAGGGCTAAAAAAAAACCGGTGATATAAATCACATATTACGTGGGTTTTAGCGTAAAATCTGTTAGATTATGAGCCGTTTTTTTAATCAAGTAGCACCTACCGTTGGTCGCTGCATGTTCTGAGTGAATGTGAAATCCATGTCTAATCAACAGATCGATAACTTAAGAAATATCGCAATTATTGCTCACGTTGACCACGGTAAAACTACCCTGGTTGATAAACTACTACAGCAATCTGGCACGCTAGAGGGTCGCGGCGAAGCCGAAGAGCGTGTTATGGATTCTAACGATATCGAGAAAGAGCGTGGCATCACCATTCTTGCTAAGAACACAGCAATTAACTGGCATGACTACCGCATTAACATCGTAGATACCCCGGGACACGCTGATTTCGGTGGTGAAGTTGAGCGTATCATGTCAATGGTTGACTCAGTATTGCTTATCGTTGATGCCGTTGATGGCCCAATGCCTCAAACTCGCTTTGTTACACAAAAAGCGTTCTCATACGGCCTTAAGCCAATCGTTGTTATTAACAAGATTGACCGTCCTGGCGCACGTCCTGAGTGGGTGATGGATCAAATCTTTGATCTGTTTGATAACCTGGGCGCGACTGATGAGCAACTAGATTTTACAACTGTTTATGCATCAGCATTAAACGGTTGGGCAACAATGGAAGAAGGTGTTGTTGGCGACGATATGGAACCATTGTTCCAAGCGGTTGTTGACAATGTTGCACCGCCAAGTGTTGACGTTGACGGCGCACTGCAGATGCAGGTTTCTCAGCTAGATTACAGCTCTTATGTTGGCGTTATCGGTGTTGCCCGTATTGCTCGCGGTTCTGTTAAGCCAAACCAGCAAGTGACTATCATCAATGCTGAAGGCAAGAAGCGTAACGGTAAAGTCGGTACCGTTCTTGGTTACCTTGGCCTTGAGCGTCACGAAGTGGAAGAAGCTAAAGCCGGCGATATTATTGCTATCACCGGTCTAGGTGAGCTGAAGATTTCAGACACAATCTGTGATGTTAATACCGTTGAAGCACTTCCTGCTCTTTCTGTTGATGAACCAACAGTTACCATGACTTTCCAGGTCAACACATCTCCGTTTGCAGGTAAAGAAGGCAAGTACGTTACTTCACGTAACATCCTTGAGCGTCTGGAAAAAGAACTTGTTCATAACGTAGCATTACGTGTTGAAGAAACTGACGATCCAGATAAATTCCGTGTTTCAGGCCGTGGTGAACTTCATCTGTCTATCCTGATCGAAAACATGCGTCGTGAAGGCTTTGAGCTAGCAGTATCTCGTCCAGAAGTTATCATCAAAGAAGAAAATGGCCAGCTAATGGAACCGTTTGAAACTGTGACTATCGACGTGATGGAAGAGCATCAGGGCGGTATCATGGAAAATATCGGTCTGCGTAAAGGTGAACTGACGGATATGGCACCAGATGGTAAAGGCCGTGTTCGCATGGACTTCATGATGCCTTCTCGTGGTCTTATCGGTTTCCAGACTGAATTTATGACCCTAACGTCTGGTTCAGGTCTGATTTACCACTCATTTGATCACTACGGTCCTCACAAGGGCGGTACTATCGGTCAGCGTAACAACGGTGTTCTGATTTCGAACGCAACGGGTAAGGCACTGACTTACGCACTATTCAACCTTCAGGAGCGCGGTCGTCTGTTTGCTGAACACGCTGACGAAGTGTATGAAGGTCAGATCATCGGTATTCACAACCGTGCTAACGATCTAACGGTTAACTGTCTTAAAGGTAAGCAGCTAACTAACGTTCGTGCATCTGGTACAGATGAAGCGCAGACGCTATCTCCTGCCATCAAGTACACACTTGAGCAAGCGCTGGAGTTCATTGATAACGATGAGCTGGTAGAAGTCACACCGGTAAGTATTCGTATCCGTAAGAAGCTTCTTACTGAAAACGATCGTAAGCGTGCGAGCCGTTCACCGAAGTAATCGGCCACGAATCGTAAGCTAAAAGATCCCGCCATTGGCTCAGCCCTGGCGGGATTTTTGTATCTGGCCCCATTAGATCCTGGTATATACTGGTTGCTTAATGCACGATGAGCGAAGCAGTATGCAGCCAATTATTATTACCGGCGGCCCGGGCGCGGGCAAAACGACCTTACTCAATGCGCTGGGAAGCAAAGGTTATTTAGTCTTTCCTGAAGTCTCTCGCACCTTAATCCAGCAACAATCTGCTCTGACGAATGGTGTGTTACCCTGGACCAATCTGCCGGCCTTCGCCGAACTGTGTCTGGAGATGATGGCAGAGCAACGTCGGTTTGCGGAAAATGGCACCATGCCGGCCTTTGTTGATCGGGCTGTCCCGGATATTTGCGCTTACCTGGCTATTGGCGGAGAGCCTGTCAGCCAGCATTATATTGACGCCTCATCGGGTTATGCCAAGCGGGTGTTCTTTTGTGCGCCACATGAGACGATTTATTGTCAGGATGAAGAGCGTCCTCATAGCTTTGCTGAAGCGCAGGCGATCCATGAGCAGCTGATCAGGACCTATGAAAGCCTGGGCTATGAGTTGATGACGGTGCCGTGGGGAAGTATTGAAGTGCGGGCCAGCTGGGTGCTGGCTCGCATGTCGCTGAAGGCTTAAGGTATTAGGTGTTTTTCAACTTGGCAATAAAGCGCTCAGATTCATCAATGGCAGCTTGCATATCGACAATGGCTCGCTGAATATCATTTTGCAGTGAGGTAAACTCACCTTGCAAAGAGCCAATGGCGGCAGCATTGAGGTTATGTTTCAGATACAGGGTGTTATCTCGCAGCGTATTGAGTACCGGCGTCATTTTTTTCTTGGCCCGGAGCATTGCCGTTAACATTTTCTGGTAGGACGCCTGGGTGGCTTTGAGTTTCTTTTCACTGTCACGCTTCAGGTTGGCGCTGGTGTATAGCGACAGCTCATCTTGCCACTCATCAAACAGGGCATCGGCGACATCTTCGATAGCGGCAATACGCTCGCTCACTTTTTCGGCGGCATCAGCGCTGGCTTCATACTGATCATTTATTCGGTCGTAGGTTGCCTCCAGTTCTCCGCCGTCAAACTGGTTAAGGGCTTTTAAGGCATCGAGGGCACTGGTAAATTGGTCTTGAGCATCTTGTTGAGCTTCGGTGGCATCTTCAACCCGATCCACCATAATTTCACGTTTATGGACGCCGACTTGTTCCATGGCGGAATAGTAGGCACTCTGGCAGCCTGATAACAGGGTGGTACTTAATAAGATGGCAAGCAGGTAAGGCATATCGGGTTCCTTGTCGGGGGGTAAATGAGTCTGTCACGGGGATAGGATTCCTCACCGTACCGAGTAATCCGTATTAGACTTTGAAATATATACCAATAGATTAAATGAATATGGCTGACAATAAAATAACTGACAAGATCCAATTATCCCGGCAGGCCAAGGTTGGCTTGGCCTACTTTACCTATCTGCACCGGCGTATTGGCCACGATCGGCTAACCGTCACTGCGGGTTCGATGGCGTATGTGACGTTGCTTTCACTGGTTCCTCTGATCACCGTCGTGCTGGCGGCGCTGTCTGCGTTTCCGGTTTTTGCCGGTTTGGGAGACTTATTGCAAAATTTTGTCATTGAAAATTTTGTGCCGGCCGCCGGTGAGGTGGTGAAAACATATCTCAATGAATTTGTCGCCAATGCCGGCAAGATGACGGCGGTCGGTGTGGGGGCCCTGTTTGTCGTCGCCATGATGCTGATGTCATCGATTGATCAATCGCTTAATTATATCTGGCGAGTTCATGAGAAACGTCGTCCGGTGATTTCGTTCTCAATATATTGGATGGTGTTAACCTTAGGCCCCATTCTGGTCGGCTCCAGTATTGCGGTCAGCTCTTACTTCGGGTCGCTTACATTGCTTGACAGCGAAGCGGTCAACGGCCTGTTCCAACAGATGCTGCGCGGGCTGCCGGCAATTATGTCAAGCTGTGCGTTTCTGGGGCTGTACTTGCTGGTGCCCAATATCAAGGTGAAGTTGAGCCATGCCCTGATTGGCGCTTTGACGGCCAGTGTACTATTTGAGTTGAGTAAAAAGGGCTTTGCCCTCTATATCACCAACTTTCCCTCTTATCAGGTGATCTATGGTGCGTTGGCCGTGATCCCAATCCTGTTTGTCTGGGTCTATTTATGCTGGTGTATTGTGCTGCTGGGGGCGGAAATTACCGCCAGTTTAGGTGAGCGGACACACTGGCTGGTTGCGGGCGATACAAATTCTGATGACTCTGACAAAGAGGGTGCAGAAGATAAAAAACGTTCTGAAGTAACAAGCTATTCTGAAACAAAAAGCGATAAGGAACAAAGTGAATGATTGCGCTAATTCAACGTGTAAGCGAAGCCAGCGTGGCCGTCGATGGCCAGGTTACCGGCACCATCGGAAAAGGTCTGCTGGTGTTACTGGGGGTAGAGAAAGGGGACAATGAAGCCAAAGCGCAGCGTTTACGGGATAAGGTTTTGGGTTACCGCGTGTTTGAAGATGACGCCGGGAAAATGAATCTGAATGTCCAGCAAGCCGGTGGCAGCGTTTTAGTGGTGTCGCAATTTACTCTGGCTGCCGACACCAATAGCGGTATGCGGCCGAGCTTTTCAGCCGGTGCCGCCCCCGCGGATGCAGAACGCTGGTACGACTATTTTGTCGAACGTTGTAGGGATAAAGATATTCAGACTGAAACCGGTATTTTTGCTGCTGATATGAAAGTGGCTTTATTGAATGACGGCCCTGTGACATTTTGGCTTCAGGTTTAATACCAATCGGCTTGATAAAGATTTGCGCTTAATGGTAGCCGCAATCTATCATTTATTCGCCGGGCTGGTCTGTTTCGCGAAGGATAACGATAACCTACCGGGCAATGGAAGAGAGGGATGGCATGTTTCGATTGATCACACCACAAACGGATACTGAGTTAGCGAATTACTATCATTTTCGCTGGCGCATGTTGCGTGAGCCATGGCGCATGCCGGTTGGCTCTGAGCGGGATGCTTACGACGAGCTGAGCTGCCATCGTATGATTGTGGACGATAAAGGAGAAACCATTGCTGTCGGCCGGTTGTATATGACCCCGGATAATGATGGGCAGATCCGCTTTATGGCGGTGCATCCGGAGTATCGGCATAAGGGCATGGGGGCGTTAGTCCTGATGGCCTTAGAGTCGCTGGCTCGTCAGGAGGGTGCGAAGCGTCTGGTCTGTAATGCCCGGGAAGACGCGATCCCGTTTTATCTGAAAAACAGCTTTGCCAGCCAGGGAGAGCTGAGAGATGAACGCGGCCCGGTGCGCCACCAGCAAATGCTGAAGTATCTTGATCCGCTAACAGATGTCGTGCGCCACCCGGAATGGTGCCAGGAGTTACAGACGTTATGGCACAATCAAATCCCGATCAGTGACAAGATGGGGGTTAAAATCAGTCAGTATACCGGGTATCGTTTTGAAGTCAGTGCCTTGATCAATGCTAATCTCAACCCGAGTGAATTTATGTTTGCCGGCAGTATTTTTACCATGGCGACATTAGCGGGCTGGGGTTTTATCTGGATGCTGCTTAAAGAACGCAAGCTGCAGGCTGATATTGTACTGGTGGATAGCAACATCCGTTATGTCGCACCGGTCAAAGAGCGTCCTCGTGCTGAGGCCAGTGTCGAGAGCTTGAGCGGTGATTTTGAGCGCCTGGCAAGTGGCCGCAAAGATCGGGTGACGGTCGAAGTGAGTGTTTATAGTGGCGAGCAACGGGCTTCCACATTTACCGGTACTTATATGTTGTTTCCGTCGCAGGAAGATAGTGACAGCTGTTGTTGATCACCTCGCCACTCGCGGATGAGCTGCTGGCAGCCTTGCTTTGCCTTCAGCGTCATGGTTTGTTCTGCTGTATTGGCCAGATCCCATTTCCCCTCAAAATTGGCTTCAATCCCGTTGCCGCTCAGCGTCATAGGCGCTATCACTAAGCGCCCGCGATCGGCGGTAATATGCACTGGCGTTGCCGTAAGCGGCTGAACCGGCGCGGACGCATCGGTCGTGCTTTTTGCTCCGTTATTGGCTAAGTGTTTTGATGAATAGCCTAGGCTGTTGCGGGTGTGCTGATCAAGATTAGCCTGCTCTTTGCCGGACTGACTCCAGAGTTGCCAGATCTGAGCTGTCGTCAGTTCAAGCGGTTGTAATTGGCGGAATCCGGCCGTTAACTCTCCGCTAAGACTGTAAGCCAGACTGGTCTGATGCTGTGCCAGTCCTGTGGCTGATAATGTGAGATCCATTGCGCCGCTCAACGGCAGAGGGAGCTGTAACCAATAAGGTAAAGTGCTGGCTGGCATACTGTCGGCGTGCATAAATAACTGCCAGGGTTGGCCTGGCTGATCAAGCTCGATTCCCCCGCTAGCCTCCAGCAAGCCGTTTTTGAAGGGGACGATAGCTTCAGCCAGCTGCCAGTTGCCGGCCTGGCTCTGCATCATAAGATATGGTTCAATCATCGTGACCCGGTTGACACTGACAAAGCCTGCACTGACGCTCAGCTCGCCCTGCCATAATCCCAACTGCCCTTTACGTTTGAGGATCAGATCTTCGCCATTGATATTCAGCCCGGTTACCTGGATAGGGAAGGATGGATTGTTATCCGTCAGCTGGGCGTAGCCCACATCCAGTTTGGTGATGCTGATATCATCAAACGCCCGGTTCAGCGTGGCGGCGGATTGCCGCCATTGTTCGGGGCGCAGCCATCTAATGCCATTGATTGATACTTGATTGAGTGCCAGCAGATCCGGCGTTAATGCGCCATCGGTCTGGATAAAACCATCAAAGACTTTGCTCGACAAGCCATCGATGGTGATTTGTTGCGGGGCAAAAAACAGTTCAACCAGAGGTTCCTCAAACACGGTCTTCTGCCATTGGATGCTGCTGGCACTGAGTGACAGGTGGGCGTTTTGTTGCTGCCAGCCAGTCGCTGGCCAGTGCCAGTCTTGGAGCGATAAGTTCAGCGAGTTGAAGCCATAGTCAGGCATTTCCATGCTGCTTTCCAGAATATCAAGGCGTTTGATATTTACGGTGATATCGGTGGCTTTTAATTGTGTCAGCTGCGTCTTGAATTGCTCAAGCTGCGTCGGATCCTGTAATTGCAACCCGGTCAGAGTGAGCTGGTGCAGAATGAGAGCGTCGGGCTGCGCCTCGGAATCTACGTATTCGGCCTGGCCGTTAAGGCTGGCGTGTTGCCAGTCAAAAGAGAAACCATACAATTTCCATTTTTGGTCATAGTGGTCACCATCAATGAGGACATTATCCAGTTCGATATTCTGCCAGCTGAGCCGGGAAGCGGAAAGTTGGTAGTCACCACTGAATTGCCCCCAGGGTTGAGCCTGGCTATTCCAGTTGTCTATCTGCAAGCGAGCATTTTGCAGCTTGATGGCTGGCGAAGTGATATTGAGGTGATTGAGTGCCAGGCGCGCAATATAAAGGGTGGGCAGAGTTTTAAGATCAATGGACTGGAGGCGTTCCGTACCATCTATTAATACGCTGTCGAAATACCAGCCTTGCTTAAATAGTTGCCGGGGAGCCAGCCATAATTGCAACAGGTCTGCTTCTAACACGGGAACCTGGCGATAGTTTAGTTGAAGCTGCTCTAGTTCAAGGTGCCAGGGATCGCGGATGTGGTAGGCAATGTTATCGGCCTTGAGTTGGTAGTCAGAGAAGGTATTAATGGTACGGGTGATGATTGCGGTGGCGTACTGGGTGTGGAGCAATGCCAGCATAATGGTACTGGTTAATAGCAGTAGCACCACGATGGTTGCGAAAATTTTCCCCACAGTACGCATTGATACCTTCCTTCTGTTATACCAAGCTGCTGACAAAACGCTGTATGGATCAGGATCTTAGTCTGTTTAGTGTTACTCAGAGTGGCGTAAAATCGGGTGAGCTGCAAGGAAATACACGGTTTTTCATAGTGGCGATCGACTATCATGGGGGTGAACCGTTTTCATTCGATGTTTGGTTTTATCGGTATTGCATAAACAGAAACAGAAACAGAAAAAGAAAGCCCCTCAAAAGAGGGGCTTGGAGTACCGTCGTGAAGTTAGTCTAACTGCGGACCTGCCGCGACCAGCTCGGCCCCTTCTGAAGTATCAGTATACTTATCGAAGTTATTAATGAAGCGCTCAGCCAGATCGATTGCTTTGCTCTCCCACTGCAGAGGATCAACGTAAGTATCACGCGGATCCAGAATGGCAGGATCAACGCCAGGTAGCGAGGTTGGTATCTCCAGGTTAAAAATTGGGATATGTTTGGTTTCAGCCTGGTCGATAGACCCATCAAGAATGGCATCAATAATACCGCGGGTATCCTGAATTGAAATACGCTTGCCTGTGCCGTTCCAACCGGTATTCACCAGATACGCTTCTGCTCCTGCTGCTTCCATACGTTTAACCAGCACTTCAGCATATTGGGTAGGGTGCAGGGTCAGGAACGCATTACCGAAACACGCAGAGAAAGTCGGTGTTGGCTCGGTGATGCCTCGTTCAGTACCGGCAAGTTTTGCGGTAAAGCCCGACAGGAAGTGGTACTTAGTTTGTTCTGGTGTCAGTTTTGATACTGGAGGAAGCACCCCGAATGCGTCAGCTGACAAGAAGATCACTTTGTTGGCATGGCCACCTTTCGACACTGGCTTAACAATGTTTTCAATGTGGTAGATAGGGTAAGAAACACGGGTGTTTTCCGTTTTCGAGTTGTCGTCGAAATCAATGGCACCATCACCGCGAACGGTCACGTTTTCTAGCAGCGCATCACGACGGATGGCGTTGTAGATATCAGGTTCCGCTTCTTTAGACAGGTTGATTGTTTTCGCGTAGCAGCCGCCTTCAAAGTTGAAGACACCGTTGTCATCCCAACCATGCTCATCATCACCAATAAGGGCACGTTTAGGATCGGTCGACAGGGTTGTTTTACCTGTACCGGATAGCCCGAAGAATACTGCTACATCACCGTTCTCGCCCATGTTGGCAGAGCAGTGCATTGATGCAATGTCTTTAAGCGGCAGGAAGTAGTTCATCATCGCGAACATACCTTTCTTCATCTCACCGCCGTACCAAGTACCGCCGATAAGCTGCATTTTTTCCGTCAGGTTAAAGACGGTGAAGTTTTCAGAGTTCAGACCATGCTCTTCCCACTTCTTATTGGTGCACTTCGCACCGTTCATGACGACAAAATCAGGTTCAAAGCTGTCCAGCTCATCTTCTGTCGGACGGATGAACATATTTTTCACGAAGTGAGCCTGCCATGCGACTTCCGTGATCACACGAATGCACAGGCGGGTATCTGGGTTGGTACCACAGTAGCCGTCAACCACAAACAGGCGTTTGCCGGAAAGCTGGTTAGTGACCAGTGATTTCAGCTCATTCCAAACGTTCTGATCAATTGCCTTGTTGTCGTTCTTGCCTTGGTCTGCCCACCATAGGGTATCGCGGGTAGTGTCATCTTTAACGATGAACTTATCTTTAGGCGAACGACCGGTAAAAATACCGGTATCAACAGACACTGCACCAAGCTCAGTGACAATACCTTTTTCATATCCTTCTAAGCCAGGCTTGGTTTCTTCTTCGAATAAAACTTCGTACGAAGGGTTACGGACAATCGCTGTAACATTATTGATACCGTATTCAGACAGATCCACGTTTTTTGCAACCTTTTTCTCGACGTTGATGACAGTCATAGGTGCTCCTTGGGTAAGATGATGTTTAACTGTTGACCATGCTAGCAACCCTAAGAGGCTAATTCAGGGAGGCTTATCAAAAAATAACCATTAAAATGTTAAACTTAAGTAAAAGCGCAGGGTCTATGTAGTCGGTAGTTTACAGCGATGTAAAACGATTGCGCTAGTGGCTGAGATTAATATTTTTCTTAAAAAAAGCCGGGAAATAAAAGGAAAGGTACTGTGATGATGGGAGTAAAACGTGCTTCAGGTAAAAAAACAGCCGCAATTAATTCGGCTGTTTTTATGATCTTCAGATGTTTTTACGAAGTGAGAATTAACTAGTGTACTTGGTTGTTACCGCTTTCAGGTGCACTCTCTAGTAGCGCAGCTACATCAATGCTATCAAAGTCATAGCTGGTGCCACAGTAGTCGCAGTGCAGCGAGACTTTCCCTTTGTCGGCCAGAATATGCTCGATTTCAGCGCGGTCAAGCGAGCAAATGGCAGAGCCACTGCGCTCACGTGAACAACCGCAATGGAATTCAACCGGTTGAGGCTCGAATAATTGTACTTCTTCCTGATGGTACAGGCGGAAAAGCACATCTTGTGCTTCAAGACCAAACAATTCTTCGTCTTTTACGGTGTCGGTGAGCTGCTCAAGGTGTTCAAAATCACCGGAGGTGCCTTGGCCGTCAGGCAAGACCTGAAGCAGCATACCCGCTGCCGTTGCTTGATTGCCAAATTCTCCCGTTCGCAACCAGATACGGGTTTTCAGTTGTTCTGAGTTTTTGAAGTAACCTTCCAGGCTGTGTGCCAGGCTGCCGCCTTCCAAACCGACAACGCCCTGGTAGCGTTCACCGTTCGTTGGGGTTATCGTGATCACCAGGTAGCCTTTGCCCATTAGATCATGGATATTGCCTTCAGCAGGCACCTCACCTTCCCAACGAGCCACACCACGTAGTTTCTGATCATGATCACCGTTAATGACGGCGAGTTTCACCGGGCCGTCGCCTTGCAGCTGTACCGTGATCGAGCCTTCAAACTTCAGCGTTGCTGTCAGCAAGCTGGTTGCGACAAGCAGTTCGCCTAATAGCTTCTGCACTGGCGCCGGGTATTCCTTGCTGGAAATGATGTGTTGATATGTGTCGCCTAACTGGACGAGCTCACCACGTACAGATACACCTTCAAACAGGTAACGGTACAGATTATCGTTTGTCATTAGCTTGTCTTCTCCAGCAATTAGTTACTGCTCTTAAATTTAATTATATCGCGTCGCTGTTTTTTATCAGGGCGCTTATCAGGACTCGGGCTGCCAAAAGCATTAATCTTGCGCATTTGTGCATGTTGCTCACGCTGCTTAAGGCTGTCTGCCGTTTCTTTATATAAGGTTTGTGCTTCCGGTGCTCCCCGGCGTGCACTTGACAGCTTTTCAATAATGACCGTTTTTTCTTCGTTGCCCTGTCTTATGCGGACTTCGGCGCCGACTTCGACAATTTTACTTGGCTTGGAGCGCTGGCCGTTGTAGTGCACTTTGCCTCCATCGGTCATATTTCGGGCAATTGAGCGAGTTTTATAAAAACGCGCTGCCCATAGCCATTTGTCAAGACGGACCTCAAGCGGGTCTGAATTCGATGATTGACGACTCACAACGGGCTCCTTACCAAAATTGGGCGCTAAAGTAGCACAATGCATTGACTGCGTCAGCAGCCGGTTAAGTCTAGTTAATGGTGTTATCGGGGAGACATTTCAACGTAAAAAAAGAGAATTTATTTCGAAATAGATCTAGTCTATTGATAGTAACTATGTTTTTTGCGTGATCTGGATTGCCGTATTGAATGATTCCAGCCGTTTTCGACTGCCTTAATACCTTCAGAAAGAGTATTATATATGATCAGGTTGGCTAATCGCAAAATATGCATTCTCAGGAATAATGGATTAAAGAATGGTTGCAACAAAGTGGTTTGAAACACTTTACTCAAAGCGTCCGCTGTCGTCCCAAACTGCGACAAGAATAATGACGTGGCTATTGGTCGTGATGTTGGCATGGCTGCTGGGGCGGTTGGCGTGGTCATTTGTTAAGCCCGCGACAGATGTGATTCCCTGGCAGGCGAAAGCGGTCTCAGCGTCTAATGGCCAAACATCGGCCTTTCCCCTCTCTGATGTACTGAGTATGAATTTATTTGGTCGCTACCAGCAAGATGCGCCGATCATAAAAAAAGGACCGGTTAAGCAAGATGCGCCGCAAACCCAGTTGAATTTAACCTTGGTTGGCGTGGTCGCGAGTTCCAGTCCTGAAACCAGCCTTGCGGTGATAACGAAGGGCGGCAAGCAGAATACTTATGGTCTTAACGAAGCCATTGAAGGCACGCGCGCAACCCTGCAGGCAGTTTATGTGGATCGGGTGATTATCCGTAACAGTGGTCGTGATGAAACGCTGATGCTTGATGGGGTGACGTTTTCTCAAGCTCAGGCTCAGTCTTCCAGCCGTCAAGTGGAACCAGAGCGTTCTTCTGAATCGCCGCCAGCCTCGGAACTGGCTAAAATTAAAGAGGAAATTCTCGACAAACCGCAAGCGTTGTTTAGCTATATTGGTTTGTCGCAAGTGAAGAGAGATGGCGAGTTAGTGGGTTACCGCGTTAACCCGGGCAAGGACCGTGTGTTATTCGATGCGGTTGGCCTTGTCGCGGATGATTTGGCTGTAAGCCTTAATGGCAATGATTTAACCGACCCTGCAGTAATGGCGAAACTGTGGACGGAATTATCCCAAGCCACAGACTTTACGCTAACGGTTGAACGAGATGGTCAATTACATGATATTTATATTGAATTGCAGTAGTGATTCGACAGCGAACAAGCGATTAGGGCAGGAGTTTTTTTGTGAAAAAATGGATGGGTAAGAGTGCCCTGTGGCTGTTAAGTAGCTTGCTATGCAGCTCAGTGATGGCGAGTGACTTTAGTGCCAGCTTCAAAGGAACTGATATTCAGGAATTCATCAATATCGTCGGGCGCAATCTGGAGAAAACGATCATTGTCGATCCCGCAGTGCGTGGTCAGGTGAATGTGCGCAGTTATGACTTACTGAACGATGAGCAATATTACCAGTTTTTCCTCAATGTTCTGGAAGTGTACGGCTTTGCCGTGGTCGAGATGGAAAACGGGGTACTGAAAGTTATTCGTGACAAAGATGCGAAAACCTCGGCTATTCCTGTCGTTGGTGATAACGACAAGGTGCAAGGCGATATCGTGGTTACCCGGGTGATTGCGGTTCGCAATGTGTCTGTTCGAGAGCTATCCCCCTTGTTACGCCAGCTGAATGATAACGCCGGCGCCGGTAATGTGGTTCACTATGATCCAGCCAATATCATTATGATCACCGGCCGGGCCGCAGTGGTCAATCGACTGGCTGAAATTATCGAGCGGGTGGATCGTGCGGGTGACAAAGAAGTGGCCATTATCGAGCTGAAGAATGCCTCGGCGGCAGAAATGGTGCGGATTGTGGACGCGCTCAACAAAACAACCGATGCCAAAAATATCCCAGAATTCCTGCAGCCTAAGCTGGTGGCCGATGAGCGTACCAATACGGTGTTATTGTCTGGCGATCCAAAAGTACGAGCCCGTCTGACCCGCCTGATCCGTCAGCTGGATAGAGAGATGGCGACATCGGGTAATAACCGGGTGGTGTATCTGAAATATGCCAATGCGGAAGAGATGGTCGACGTGCTTAAGGGCGTGTCTGAAAATTTGCAGGCTGAAAAACAAGGCGGCAGCAAACAGACAGCAGCCAGTAACGGCGCGGAAGTGATGATATCAGCGCATGCTGATACCAACGCACTGATCGTGACCGCCCCGCCTGATATTATGCGGGCGCTGGAAAATATTATAGCCCAGCTCGATATTCGCCGTGCTCAGGTGCTGATTGAAGCGATGATTGTCGAAATTGCCGAAGGTGACGGTGTCAATCTTGGTGTGCAGTGGGGATCACTGGACAGCGGGGTGGTGCAGTTTTCCAATTCCGGGATCCCGATATCCCAGTATGCGGTGGGCCTGAAACAAGCAGAAGATGTGCCTGGCTCCACAACCATTACCGGGGCTGGTGATAACCAGGTCACAACGACGACACCGGATCAACAAGGTGACTACGGTACCCTGGCCAGTGTTCTTGGCGGCGTCAATGGCGCCGCGTTGGGGCTGGTGCTGGGCGACTGGACCGCCTTAGTTAATGCGGTTGCCACCGATACCAACTCCAATATTCTTTCTTCACCCAGCATTACCGTGCTGGATAACGGCGAAGCCTCATTCATTGTCGGTGAAGAGGTTCCGGTGGTAACGGGGTCGACGTCAAGTGCCAGTAATGACAATCCATTTCAGACCGTTGAACGTAAAGAAGTGGGAATCAAGCTCAATGTTACCCCGCAGATTAATGAAGGCGATTCGGTACAGTTGAAAATTGAACAGGAAGTATCCAGTGTGATCGGGGCCAATGGCGCTGTGGATGTTCGTTTTTCCAAACGTCAGCTGAACACCTCCGTGCTGGTTCAGGATAGCCAGATGATCGTGCTGGGTGGCTTGATCGACACACAAACCAATGAGAGTGAATCGAAAATTCCGCTGTTAGGCGATATTCCGATATTGGGTCACCTGTTTAAGTCAACCAATACCACGACCCAGAAAAGAAATCTGATGGTGTTTATTAAGCCGACCATTATCCGCGACGGCGTGACGGCTGACGGTATTACTCAGCGTAAATATAATTACATTCGTGCTGAACAGCTTTATAAGGCCGATCAGGGGCTGAAATTAATGCCCAATACCATGCCACCGGTCTTGCCTAAATTCGGTGATAATATTGAGCTACCGGCTGAAGTGCGCGCCTTTGTTGCTCAGTTGGAGGATCTGTAATGGCTGCGGTTAACATGGAAGGCGATGTGCTCACCCTGTTCCGCTTGCCCTTTTCATTTGCCCGGCGCCACCGTGTTGTACTGGAAGCCGGCGAGCAAGGCTTGATACTGTTTTACTGTGGTCAGCTATCTGCGGTGGTGTTAGCGGAAGTGCGCCGTGTTGTCGGCAGGAGTTTTACCCCGGTAGAGCTGACAGAAAAAGCGTTTGAGCTGAAGTTAACCGAGGCTTATCAGCGGGATTCATCTGAAGCCCGTCAGCTGATGGAAGATTTGGGATCAGACAGTGATGATTTCTTCTCGCTGGCAGAAGAGTTGCCGGAATCCGAGGATTTATTGGAATCCGAAGATGATGCGCCGATCATTAAATTGATCAATGCCATGCTGGCTGAGGCCATCAAAGAAGCGGCTTCTGATATCCACATTGAAACGTTTGAAAAGATACTGTCGATCCGCTTCCGGGTTGACGGTGTCTTGCGCGAAGTGTTGCAGCCGAGCCGTAAGCTGGCCCCCTTGCTGGTTTCGCGTATTAAGGTTATGGCCCGCCTCGACATTGCTGAAAAGCGTGTGCCGCAAGATGGCCGTATCTCACTGCGTATCGGTGGCCGGGCGGTGGATGTGCGTGTCTCGACTATGCCGTCGTCTCACGGTGAGCGTGTGGTACTGCGTCTGCTTGATAAAAATGCGACTCGACTCGATTTGCATAGCTTAGGGATGACACCAGAGAACCATAAAACCTTCTGTCATATTATTCAGCGTCCCCACGGTATTATCCTGGTGACCGGCCCGACCGGTTCAGGTAAATCGACCACCCTGTATGCAGGGTTGCAAGAGCTGAATAGCCAGGAAAGAAATATCTTAACGGTGGAGGATCCGATTGAGTTTGATATTAACGGAATTGGTCAAACTCAGGTTAACTCAAAAGTAGATATGACCTTCGCCCGGGGCCTGCGTGCTATCTTACGTCAGGACCCGGATGTTGTAATGGTCGGTGAAATTCGCGATCTGGAAACGGCTTCTATTGCGGTTCAGGCGTCGCTGACCGGCCACATGGTCATGTCGACCTTGCACACTAATACCGCGATCGGTGCGATCACCCGTTTACGCGATATGGGCATTGAACCTTTCCTTGTTTCTTCTTCTTTGCTTGGGGTGCTGGCGCAGCGTCTGGTGCGTACCTTATGCTCTGAATGCCGTCAGCCCTATGAAGCTGATGCCGAGCAGAAAAAGCTGTTCCACCTGGGTGAGAATGATCCACTCACTTTATACCGTGCGGTAGGTTGTGAGCATTGCAATAACAAAGGCTATCGTGGCCGTACCGGTATTCATGAGCTGTTATTGATCGATGACACAGTACAGGAGCTGATCCACGCCGAAGCCGGTGAGCAGGCAATTGAAAAAGTCATTCGAAAATACACACCAAGTATCCGTGACGATGGCTTACTTAAGGTCAAAAAAGGCATTACTACCCTTGAAGAAGTGATGCGAGTGACCAAGGAGAGCTAATGGCTGCATTCGAATACAAAGTGCTTGATGCTAAAGGGCGCCAGAAAAAGGGCGTACTGGAAGGGGATAATGCCCGTCAGGTACGTCAGCAACTGCGCGAGCAAGGTTTTGTGCCGGTAGAGGTAGTGCAAACTCAGGGTCGTGAGAAAAAGCAGAGCAGTACTGGTTTCCAGTTTCGTCGCGGTATTAGCGCAAGTGAACTGTCATTGATCACCCGACAGCTGGCAACGCTTGTTCAGGCGGGCATGCCTCTGGAAGAATGTATAAAAGCCGTCGCAGAGCAAAGTGAAAAGCAGCGATTGAAAAATATGCTGTTGGCAGTGCGTTCACGGGTGGTTGAAGGCTATACCCTGTCAGACAGCATGGCGGAATATTCCCATGTGTTTGATCGGCTATTTCGTGCCATGGTGGCAGCGGGTGAAAAATCCGGCCACTTAGATACTGTGCTGAATCGCCTGGCGGATTACACTGAAAACCGCCAACAGATGCGCAGCAAGCTGCAGCAGGCGATGATTTACCCGACCATGCTGACCCTGGTCGCGGTTTCGGTTGTCGCCTTTTTGCTGGCGACCGTGGTCCCTAAGATCGTCGATCAGTTTGTCCAGATGGGACAGCAATTACCGACGATTACTGAAATACTGCTGGTTGCCAGTGACTTTGTTCAGAACTGGGGTATTGTCGTGGTGGTGGTAATTGTTACGGCAATAGCACTGTTAAAAACAGCCTTGAAAAAGCCTGATTTTAGAATGAAATGGGATCGTTGGGTGTTGCGGGTACCGGTGATTGGTAAAGTGGCCCGTGGCCTGAACACCTCTCGCTTCGCCCGTACCTTGTCGATTTGTACATCAAGTGCCATTCCTTTGCTTGATGGTATGAAGGTCGCTTCAGATGTGATGACCAATACCTGGGTCAATAAGCAGATTTTAGAAGCCGCAGACAAAGTGCGCGAAGGGGCGAGCCTTCGTGTTTCTTTAGATAAAACAAAACTATTCCCACCGATGATGCTACACATGATAGCCAGTGGTGAGCGTAGTGGTGAGCTGGAACAGATGTTAACCCGGGCCGCTGATAACCAAGATCGGGATTTTGAATCTCAGGTTAATATGGCGCTGGGTGTTTTTGAACCACTATTGATTGTCTTTATGGCGGGCATTGTCATGTTTATCGTGATTGCCACCTTAATGCCAATCATTGAACTAAATAACATGGTTGGCATGTAGTTTTTCCTTTGGAGGTCTTTTCAATGCAACGCAAACAACACGGCTTTACGCTGTTAGAAGTCATGGTCGTTATTGTTATTTTAGGTGTACTGGCCAGCTTGGTGGTGCCGAACCTATTGGGTAACAAAGAAAAAGCGGATCAGCAAAAAGTCGTCACTGATATCAGTGCGCTTGAGCAGTCACTGGATATGTATAAGCTTGATAACAGCGTTTATCCGTCCACCGATCAGGGGCTGGAGGCATTGGTGTCTAAGCCTTCATCAACACCTGAGCCGCGTAATTACCGCGACGGCGGCTACATTAAACGGCTGCCTAAAGACCCTTGGGGTTATGAATATAATTATGTCATGCCAGGCGAGCATGGCGCGATTGATGTCTTTAGCCTGGGTGCGGATGGCCAGGAAGGCGGAGAAGGTAGCAATACGGATATAGGTAACTGGAACATGCTGGACTTTTAAGTCCAGAGTTCAATAACCATGAATAAACGTGCAGCAGGTTTTACTTTAATTGAGATATTGTTGGTACTGGTGCTGCTGGCAACCAGTGCCGTGGCCGTTATTATGACCCTGCCGGAAAGCAAAGAAGACAAGGTCAAAGAAGAGGCTGCACGTTTTCACCACCTGGTTCAGCTGCTGGGTGAAGATGCCTTGCTCAATGGGGTTGATTACGGGATCCGTATTGAGCGCCATCGTTATCAGTTTCTTGAGCTAACCAGTAAAGACTGGCAGCCGATCGCCGAGTCCCGTTTTTTCACTGCCATTGAAGTCGGCGACGATATCGACTTGAGAGTCGAGATGGGCGGCTATTCCTGGCAAGACAAAGATCGTTTATTCAACCCAGGCTCGCTATTCGATGAAGATTTGTTTGCTGAACAAACTGATAAAGACAAGATTAAACCGCCGCAAATTGTAGTAATGGCCAGCGGAGAATACACCCCGTTTACCCTGGCATTTGAAGTGGACGGGGAAAACCTGTTCTGGCGTATTCAGGCAGATGAACTGGGGCAGCTCTTTTTACTCCGCCCGGGTGACGAGCTGAGAACAGGGAAAACACGATGAAGCGTAATCGCGGGATGACCCTGTTAGAAGTATTGGTGGCTTTGGCGGTATTTGCCACGGCGGCGCTCAGTGTTATGAAAGCCGTGAGCCAGCATTTAAACACCCTGGGCTACTTAGAGCAGAAAACCTTTGCCGTCATGGTGGCAGATAACGAGTTGGCGAAGGTCCGCCTGTCGGGACAGATCCCGGCTACTGAGAAGCGCGGCAAGTCTGAGCTGGCCGGGCGCGAATGGTACTGGAGCATTAAAAATACGAAAACGGCAGACGGTTATTTAAGAGCGCTAGATGCCACGGTAGCAACGGATGCTGAGAGAAAACAAACGGTGGTCACGGTCAGAACTTATGTTGCGAATTAATTGCCGCCGCCCTTCAATCCGACGTCCTGGTATGCAGCAGCGGGGCTTTACCTTATTAGAAGTACTTGTGGCCATTGCGGTATTCGCGATGCTGAGTTTGTCGGCCTATCAGGTGCTTAGTAACGTACAGTTAAGTGATCAGCAGTCTCGTGAACATAATGAACGACTGAAATCGATTCAGCGAGCCATGGTCATGATGGATAACGATTTCCGTCAGATAGTTGCGCGACGCGTACGCAATCAGGGTGAAAAACCGTCAGAGAAGCTATTGCTGTCAGGTGAGTATCTGCTTGATTCGGAAGATCAGGGCATCATCTTTACCCGCGCCGGCTGGCAGAACCCGCAGCAAATGTTTCCGCGGGGTGAAAATGTCCGGGTCGGCTACCGGATCATAGAAGATAAACTCGAGCGTGTGTGGTTCCGCTATCCTGATACGGTAGTGGGAACAGAGCCTTTAATACGCGAAACCTTAGCGGATGTTACCAAGCTCTCTTTCCGTTATTACAGCGAAAAAAAATGGGTCGATGAGTGGTCTAAAGAGACAGCTTTGCCGGAAGGCATTATGGTAAAAATGACCCTGGCAGATTTCGGCGACATAGAGCGCATTTACCTGCTGCCGGTATCAGGGCTCAGTGCGATTGGGCAGGAGGATAACAGTTAATGAAACAGCAAAAAGGCGTTGCGCTGATCGTTGTCCTGTTGCTGTTAGCCCTGATGACTCTGCTGGCCGTGCAAATGACCGAACGATTACATATCAACTTCTACCGGGTTGAGAACCAGATACTGAATCAGCAAGCATACTGGTATGCCCAGGGATTGGAAGAACTGGCAAAGGTGGCCATTAAGCAAGGTGTCGATGACAGTGATACCGTTAACCTGAGCCAGGCATGGGCAACCAAAGGCCAGCGTTACCCGTTAGACAATGGTGAAGCGATTGGCAATATTATTGATCGCCAGGCTTGTTTTAACCTCAATGCATTAAGTCGCGTCAAACCGGAGGCGGATCAAACGAAGAAGCCTTTTTTAGTGAGCTATCTGCAATCACTGCTGGAAGAAGTGGGGGTAGAGAGCTATGAAGCTGAAGTCGTTGCAGATTCCAGCTGGGAATTTGTGGATCCGGATGATGCCGTACAGTCATCGTTCGGTGCCGAAGACAGTACTTATGAAGGTTTTCTTCCGCCTTATTTACCCCCCAATGACTGGCTGGCAGATGTCAGTGAGTTTCGTGCCATTAATGGTGTTACCGGCCAGGTTTACAATAAAGCCAAGCATCTGCTTTGTGCACTGCCAAGTGACAAGATGGTGCTGAACGTGAATACCATTGATGAGCAGCAGGCCGCCCTGCTGGCGGGTTTATTCACCCCGGCGTTATCATTGTCAGATGCCCAGACGTTAATTGCCTCCCGTCCCTATGATGGCTGGCAAAGTGTGGATGATTTTAAGAACGAGCCGACGATCAGCGGGATTGATGCTGCAATCCTGACGCGTGCTGAAAAACACCTGGCGGTGAGCAGCGATTATTTTCAACTGGATACAGAAGTGTTGGTCGATCGAGCCCGACTTAGATTAGTTGCATTACTGAAACGTGATGCTCAAAAAGAGGTGACAGTGATTCGTCGCCGTTATGGAGGGATCAGTGAGCGAATTTCTGACAATAAGGCTAAGTAGCCGGCCTGAACAGCCGGTGCAATGGCTGGTCTGGTCGCCACAGCAAAACGAAGTTATTGCATCAGGCCAGTTGGCTGATATGACGCAATTGAATGAATTGGCTGAGTATGCGGCGCAGCGTCCGGTGATTGCGCTTGTTCCTGCCAGTGAGTTGCTGTTAACTCAGGTTGCGATTCCTGCCGGTAGCGGACGCCAGTTGGCGGCAGTTTTACCCTACCTGTTAGAAGAAGAACTGGCACAGGATGTTGATTCACTGCATGTGCACCTGATAAAGCGTCAAGGTGATATCGCTAATGTGGCCATTATCGAACACAGCAAAATTGAACACTGGCTGAATGAGTTTGTCAAAGCCGACATAGAAGTGAAAAAACTGGTACCCGACTGTTTGTGTCTGCCACTCTACGATGATGGTTATAGCGCCGCGGAACTTGGGCGGCAATGGCTGGTACGTCAATCTGAAGCTTTGGGGGTCTGTGCGGAGCCGTCATGGCTGGGTAGCTGGTTGCTGGCACAAAAAGCGCCGATTGCTACCGTTGTCGTTGAAAGCGAAGAGCCGGAAACCGAAGAAGAACCAGAAGCCGAAACCGCAGACGGCTTACCGGTATTAACCATCCATCACTTTACGCCGGCACCAGAGCATATGCCGGGTAACTGGCAACCGGAAACCCCTGAACTGGTCATGCAGCTGCTTGCAGAAGGTGCTGAAAGCAGCAAAGTAAACTTGTTATCCGGGCCATATAAGCCCCAGTCGGTGTGGCGAAAGCACCTGAAGCCATGGCGCAAGGTCGCGATTGCTGCGGGGTTGGTATTGACGACGGTTGTTGTTGAACACTTTGTGTCGGTGCAGAGGATGGAACTGCAGGCGCAGGCTTACCGGGCCGAAAGCGAGCGTATTTTCCGTCAGGTGTTACCTGAATTTAAACGTATTCCTTCACAAAGTTACCTTAAAAATCAGATGAACAGTGCGATCACCCGGCTGGGCGGTGATGGCAGTGATCAGGGGTTACTACCGTGGCTGCTGCAACTTAAACCGATGTTGAGTAACGTGCCGCAAATGACAATTCTGAATATGAAGTATGATCAGAATCGTGGTGAGTTACGTCTTCAGGCAAGTGCGGCAGAGTTTCAGCATTTCGAGCAATTGCGCACCTTATTGGCGAAAGATTTTGAGGTAGAGCAAGGCCAGTTGAATAAAGATGGAAATCAGGTTAATGGTGCCGTGGTCTTAAGGAGAAAATCATGAAAGGGCGGTGGAAAGCCTTAAGCCTGCGCGAGCAACGCCTGGTGCTGGGTGGTGCCGGGGCATTAGCCCTTGCGGTGCTTTACTGGGGATTGTGGCAGCCATTGTCGAACCGGGCAGAAATTGCACAAACACGCATTCAGGCTGAGCGTCAGTTACTTAGCTGGGTGGAAGCAAAAGCGGAAGAGATAACTCGCCTGAAAGGTGCATCCGGCTCGGCTGTGAAAATTAGCGATAAAGGTCTGAACCAGATCGTAAATGAAACCACCAGTCGTTTTCGTATTGAGCTCATTCGTATGCAGCCTCGCAGTGAGGCAGTACAAGTGTGGGTTAAACCAATACCATTTAATACATTAGTCAACTGGCTCTCTTTTTTACGCGATGAGTATGGTATCGAAGCGCAGTTTCTGGATATTTCTAAAACAGATGTAAATGGTATGGTCGAAGTGAACCGCCTACAGCTGGGGCGAGGATAAACGTGAAGTTTAAATCAGTATTAGGTACCACCTTTGGTGCCGTCTTAATCGGTAGCTTAATGGCCCATGTTCCAGCCAGTTGGTTATGGCAGCAGTTGCCCGCCGTCAAAGGCCTAAAGGTTGCGGGGATCAGCGGTACGCCCTGGAGAGGAATGGCGTCACAAGTCAGATGGCAACAGCAGAATCTGGGGCGAGTGCAGTGGAATATGAGCCTGACTGCTCTACTGGCAGGCAAAGCTTCATTTGCCGTGCGTTTCGGAAATGGCAGCGATCTGGCGTTCGATGGGCGGGGGACGCTGGGTTACGGTATATCTGGTCCATTTGCGGAAAATTTACTGGTATCGGTACCGGCTCAGAATTTCCTGAAATATACTCGTGCGCCTATTCCGGCAACAGTTGAAGGTAACCTTGAGCTGACCATCCGTGATTATCAATATCAGGCGCCATATTGCTCTGCGTTAGATGGCTCACTGGCGTGGACGTCCGCCAATATTAGTTCTCCTCTGGGAGGGATCAATCCCGGCCCTGTTATTGCCGATTTGAGCTGCAAGCAAGGTCAGCTGACTGCGCAGGCAAGCCAATCTTCAGTTGATATATCCAGCGATTGGCAAGCAGTGTTAGCGGCCAACCAAAGCTACAGCTTAAATGGCTGGTTTAAGCCCGGCGCGGAATTTCCGCCTCAATTAGGCGAGCAATTAAAGTGGTTAGGTAACCCTGATAGTAAAGGGCGTTACAAAATAACCTATAGCGGACGCTTATAATAAGCGTACCAAGATCGGCTGACATTGTAGCAAGCTTATAGGTTTCCAAAAAAATAGGTTTCCAAAAAATTACTTTATTTCACCCGGCTATTGCCCTTAAATAGCCATATTATGGTGATACAGGAAAACGGCATGGCGGCTGAAAAAAACAAACCTGAAATTTTATCGACCGAAGTTGTGGCCCAGTCACAACTGTTTAAAATCGAGTCTCTTGGCCTGCGTTTTTCCAATGGGGTTGAACGTACTTATGAACGGATGAAACCCAGCAATCGTCACGCTGTATTGATTGTACCAATTACGGCTGACGGTGATTTGTTGCTGATCAGAGAATATGCTGCCGGTACCGATAGGTATGAGCTTGGCTTCCCTAAAGGCCTGATTGATGCAGGAGAGAGCGCAGAGCAGGCCGCCAATCGAGAGCTGAAAGAAGAAATTGGCTTTGGGGCGAAACAATTACAGATTCTTAAGGAAGTGGTGCTGGCACCATCTTACTTCTCCAGCCGGATGACCTTGTTCCTAGCGCAAGATTTGTATTCGGAGCAGCTCGAAGGCGATGAACCGGAGCCGTTAGAAGTTGTTCGCTGGCCTGTCAATCAGGGCGAAGAGCTGATCAATCATCTCGATTTCGCTGAAGCTCGAAGTATTACGGCACTTTTCCTTGCATTAAAGCAGCTTTCAAATTAGGAGCGAGTCATGGAATTATCGAATCTTTTACCATCGGTGATTGATATTGCTCGTGAGTCTGGGCGAGTGATCCTCGATATTTATCAGTGCGGCCAGTTTGAAAAGGAAATTAAACAAGATAACACGCCTGTGACCAGTGCCGATTTGGCGGCGCATAAACTGGTGATGGAACGACTAACTGAACTGACGCCTGATATTCCGGTGTTATCAGAAGAAGATGCAGAAGTCCCCCTGTCGGAGCGCAGTCAATGGCAGCGTTACTGGCTGGTGGATCCGCTGGATGGAACCCAGGAATTTATTGCCGGTAGCGGTGATTTTGCGACGATCATTGCTTTAGTCGAAGATAACACGCCTATTATGGGCGTCGTATATGCGCCTGTTTCTGACGTGGTTTATTATGCTTACCGCAGTAAAGGAGCCTGGAAGATCACAGCCGAAGGCGACACGGTGCGTATTGCGACACATACACATCAATTGCCAACACAGTCGATAGCGGTTGCGATTAGCCGGCGTCAGGATATTCGGACGATTACGGAGCGTCTTGATCCTTCATTGAATTATGAGCTGGTTCCATTGGGTTCGGCAGCGTTGAAGTCGTGCTTGGTTGCAGAAGGCGCAGTAGACTGCTATCTACGCTTAGGCCCAACCGGGGAGTGGGATACTGCGGCGACGCAATGTATTGTTGAAGAAGCGGGCGGCCGTATTCTCAATACGCACCTTGATCCCCTGTCATACAATGAGCGTGATACGCTAGAAAACCCTAATTTTATTACCTTAGGGGACTTGTCGCTTCCTTGGGCGGCGATTTTGACGCCAGATAATCGCTTGCTGGATGGTAAGTGATGATTTAGCTAAGTGTTAAGCCATGATTGAACGACAACGGAGCCTGCTGGCTCCGTTTATATTTGGCTAAAAACCAATATACCCCAGTAACCTTAAAACAAGCGGTTTAACCCATTCAGTGCCGCAACACGATAGGCTTCTGCCATGGTCGGATAGTTAAAGGTGGTATTGACGAAGTAATCGATCGTATTGCCTTCCCCTTTTTGCTCCATGATCGCCTGGCCGATATGGATGATCTCCGCGGCACGTTCGCCAAAGCAGTGGATCCCTAAGATCTCTTTGGTTTCACGGTGGAACAGGATCTTCAGGCTTCCCACTTCGGTACCGGCGATCTGAGCTCGGGCCAGGTGTTTGAACTGTGAACGGCCGACTTCGTAAGGGACTTTTGCTGCCGTTAGCTGTTGCTCGGTTTTACCGACCGAGCTGATTTCTGGGATGGTATAAATACCGGTTGGAATATGATCGATAAGGCTGCCCTGCGCCTCTCCGTTGGTAATGGCCTGTGCGACAAAACGTCCCTGATCATAGGCCGCGCTCGCAAGGCTTGGATAACCAATCACATCACCAACCGCATAGATATGATCAACCTCGGTGCAGTAGTTTTGATTGACCGCAAGCTGGCCTCGGGAATCGGGAGTCAGACCGACGGTAGCCAGGTTCAGCTTATCGGTGTTTCCGGTTCGGCCATTGGCATACAGGAGGCAGTCAGCGCGCATTTTTTTACCCGATTCCAGCTGCAGTATGACCCCCTCTTCAGTGCCTTCAATGGTCTTGAAAGTCTCTCCGTTACGGATCATCGCACCGTTGTTCCACAAGTGGTATGACAGTGAATCGGAAATTTCGTTATCTAAAAACTCCAACAAGCGATGACGGGTATTGATGAGATCGACTTTAACCCCTAAGCCACGGAAAATAGAAGCATACTCACTGCCAATAACACCTGCGCCATAAATAATAATATGGCGCGGATCATGCTTGAGCTGCAAGATGGAATCACTGTCGTAAATTCGCGGATGATTGAAATTCACACCGTCAGGGCGATATGGTCGAGAGCCGGTTGCAATGACGAATTTATCGGCACTGTAAGTCTCGCTGCTGCCGTCACGATTTTTGACTCCTACCGTGTGGCTATCAATAAAATGGGCCTCACCAAAGATGATGCTGCACTGATTGCGGTCGTAAAATCCTTGGCGCATTCGGGTTTGTTTGTTTATCACATCCTGGGCATGCCCTAAGATTTGGCTAAACGTACTGTGTAGGCTGGAGTTATTTTTGCAATACAGCGGGTTCTGGTTGTATTCAATGATACGGCTGACAGCATGACGTAATGCTTTGGATGGAATTGTGCCCCAGTGGGTACATCCACCGCCAACACTTTCCTCCCGTTCGATAATCGCGACATTCAATCCGGCTTTGGTAAGCCCCATGGCCGCCCCCTCTCCCCCTGGCCCGCTGCCAATAATGATGGCGTCAAAGTGGAGTGATTTTTTATTCTTCGTCATTGTTGGCCTTTTATTATCATCAGTGCAACATTGCCATAGCTACAGTTTAACTTTTTCCCGAGTTTGGTAGAATCAGAGGGACGCGATAGGTCGGTGATGATCACGTTGTTCGCTGGAAATTGAGTGAAACTTCGATCCTGACAGGCTTATGACGTGGTTTAAGGCTGTAATTCTGTGGCGAGTGACTTTGTGAGCTGGTAGTTAAAATTCACAATTACTGCTTTGATTCAGCTTCTATCAGGATTTACTATGCTCTGATGGAAATGAAAAATGCCGATTCACGCTGAAGCGATAGATAAAACAGCGTATAGTTGCAAAAAAAGATTATAGAGAAGCAGTAGGTTCATGGGAATCAGGGCTCAACAAAAAGAAAAAACCCGCCGCTCACTTATCGATGCTGCATTTAGTCAGTTAAGTGCAGATCGCAGTTTTTCCAGCCTCAGCTTACGCGAAGTTGCTCGTGAAGCTGGTATTGCACCGACATCTTTTTATCGCCATTTTAAAGATATGGACGAATTAGGGCTGACCATGGTGGATGAAGGTGGTTTGATCCTCCGTCAGCTCATGCGACAGGCGCGGCAGCGCATTGCTGAAGAAGGCAGTGTAATTCGTACTTCTGTCGAAACATTTATGGAATTCATTGAAAGCAGCCCGAATGTATTCAGGTTGTTATTGCGCGAACGTTCCGGTACATCGACGGCGTTTCGTGCCGCAGTTGCCCGTGAGATCCAGCACTTTGTTGCCGAGTTGAGCGAGTATCTGGAAGCCAAAACGGGTGTGACTCATGAAGAGGCCTACATTCAGGCTGAGGCATCAGTGACGCTAGTATTCAGTTCCGGAGCAGATGCACTGGATATTGACACTCATGCTCGAGCTGAGCATGCTGAAAGGCTGATATTGCAATTAAGAATGATTGCTAAAGGTGCCTATTGGTACCGTAAAGAGCGTGAGCGTCGT
Source organism: Photobacterium sp. (assembly GCF_057456235.1). Taxonomy (NCBI): domain Bacteria; kingdom Pseudomonadati; phylum Pseudomonadota; class Gammaproteobacteria; order Vibrionales; family Vibrionaceae; genus Photobacterium; species Photobacterium sp. The sequence goes on from NZ_JBVCPH010000016.1 coordinate 93,995, forward strand.
GAGCTCAGGCAGAAACTATAACCTTATTGTGTTGGTGAAGGATATGGACAAGGAACAAGTAAAATCGGAACGCAAGACATTAATTCTTTCTCTGTTAGCGGGCTTATGTGGTAATGCAACGTTAGCCGTATTTACGTCTAGCCATGTTGCATTCTCAGTCTTTCCGGTTATCGCATTTGGCATGGCAGTGTACTGCCTGTATCAAGAGTACCTGCGTAAGCCGCTGACTGAAGGGACACCGGCAATTGCATTTGCCTGTTTTCTGGTTGGTGGATTTGCTTATTCGGCCTTCCTACGGGCGCAACTGCCCGATATGGGGTCAAACTTCCTCCCCCTTATGATTGCGCTGGCGCTGTTGGTGTGGGTCGCTTATAAGATGGGTATTATGAATACTCCAGACAAGCCAAAAGAATCATAGAGTCTTGATTTTAAAATAAAAGGCGCCATTTGGCGCCTTTTTTGTTGCCGTGATTTACGGCTAAGTCAGCTTGAAGACAAACGGTGTCAGGTATTACTTACGTTCAAGAAACACACCGGCTTCCATATGGTGGGTATATGGGAACTGATCGAATAGCGCAAAGCGGGTAATACGGTGAGTCTGAGATAAAATCGCCAGATTTTCTTTTAATGTATCAGGATTACATGAGATATACATGATGCGCTCATATCCCTGTACCATACGACAAGTGCCTTCATCCATGCCAGATCGTGGCGGATCAACAAAGATAGTATTGCAATTATAGCTTTGCAGATCGACGTTCTGATCTTTCAGGCGGCGAAACTCACGTTTTCCTTCCATTGCATCGGTAAAGTCTTCTGCTGACATTCGGATAATCTGTACATTATCAATATCATTCACGGCGATATTGTACTGCGCCGAATCTACCGACGGTTTGGCAAGCTCTGTTGCCAGAACACGGTCGAAATTCTTAGCCAGTGCTAAAGAGAAGTTACCGTTGCCACAATAGAGTTCCAGCAAATCACCTTTACTGTCCTGAGTGCAATCAACCGCCCATTCGAGCATCTTCTGAGCAACTTCGCCATTTGGCTGGGTAAAGCTGTTTTCGACTTGCTTGTAGGTCAGGCTCTGATCAAAGACATTCAGCTTCTCAATCACAAAATCACGATCGATGATAATTTTCATCTTACGGGCGCGGCCAATGACATTGAGATTAAAGCCTTCATCATTAAGGCGCAGCTTCAGTGCTTTTGCTTCTGCTTCCCATGCTTCATCTAACTGGCGGTGATAAAGCAGCGACACCAGAATTTCACCGCTAAGCGTGGAGAGGAAATCCACCTGGAATAGTTTATGACGCAGAGTATGACTTGGCTTCAGTGCTTCAATAAGCAGTGGCATTAAGTCGTTGATCACACGACTTGCTGCAGGAAACTGATCTACACGATATTTTTCGCGTGTGTCCTGATTGAACATGACGTAGTAGAGATCTTCGCCTTCATGCCATACTCGAAATTCTGCGCGCATACGGTAATGTTCGGCAGGAGAGGCGAACACCTCAAGCTCGGGAGTTTCAAAATCGTCAAAGATGTTTTGAATACGCTCTGCTTTTTCATCCAGTTGCTGTTGATAATCAGCGGTGTTAATTGCGGTGGATGCCATTAGTGTGCCTCAAACTGCTCAAAATAAGAGCGCAGATTCTATTGTATTGGTGACTGATGTCCAGTGTTGTTCCTGATAAAAGTGTAGTCGGAGCCAATTATCGCTCAGCCTGCACAAACAAAAGCTAGACATTAAGCCTATAGATAACTAGCATTTGCGGTGCGCTGGTTTGCTAAATGAATAGCTAGGGAACACGGTGAGATTCCGTGACTGACGCGCAGCGGTAAATAGAGAACGAAAGCACACGGACGTATGTTCCAAACACTGCTTCTTAGGGTTGCGCAATGCAATCAACCGGAAGTGGGAAGTTGTGTCGTAGGTGGTTGTTCAACCATGCTCTTAAGTCCGAAGACCTGCCAGCGTATCAAGCAATAATTGCTGAGTAATAAACGCGACTTAAGGTATCCCCAAAATGAAAAAAACGCTTCTAGCAGTGGCATTAGCCCCGCTGTGCCTCCAATCCAATGCTTTTGCTGCAGAAACTTCGCCTGATGAAGTCATGGTTGTGACGGCAAACCGTTTCGAGCAGTCAATACACTCAACGCTAGCGGATGTTGAAGTTGTGACCCGTGAAGACATTGAACGAATTCAAGCTAAAACAATTCCTGATGTACTACGTCGGCTCACGGGTATTCAAATTACACAAAATGGTGGTCGAGGACAGCTTGCTTCAATGTTCGTTCGTGGAACGAGCTCAGATCAGGTTCTTGTGTTAATCGATGGCGTCCGTTTTGCTCGCGCAGCAAAAGGTGCCGTAGATTTCAATCAAATCCCGTTAACATATGTTGAGCGAATTGAGTATGTTCGAGGAGCTCGGGCTTCATTGTACGGCTCGGAGGCTATTGGCGGTGTAGTCAATATCATTACCGTCGCTCGCGCGGATCAAGTAGGCACTAAATTAAGTGCCGGGCTAGGAAGCTTAGATTATCAGGCACTGAGCATCGCATCGGGCATTTCTACTTCTGACAACGGTCAGTTAAACATTGCTGTCGGGCATGAGAGTGATAAAGGCTATAATGTGAAGCCGTCACCAGGCCTCAATGATGGCGATCGCCATGGTTTTGAGACGTTGAATGGCCTTGTCGGTTACACCCATAAACTCAATGAAGCCATTTCGCTGTTTGGAAATGTTCGAGGGTATGAAAATGTCAGCCAATATGACAATAGCTACATCTCTCGTGGTTACTATGAATCCGAGAAGGATGATTTATCGTTCTCTTTGGGTGGTAAATATCAAAAAGAAGCTTTCATGAGTCAATTGCAAGTAAGTTTGCAGAAGCAAGACGCTTGGAACTATGAGCAGTCAAAAGGAAAATATTCTGGAACACAAGATGAGCTTGAGCAAAGTAATGTGCAATGGAATAGCAGTTACCAACTAAACGATGTGGTTGCTATTGCTGGTGGGCTTGATTGGCGTGATGAATCATATGTCGATAAAAAGGCAAATAATACGTTTGAACGTTACAACACCGCTATTTATGCTCTAACGACGGCTCAGTTTTCTTCTGCAATAATAGAGGCAAGTGCTCGGTTAGATGAGAATGAAGAGTATGGCAGCGAGATCACCTATAACTTAGGTGCGGGATATCAGTTTGTACCTGAGTTCGGTGTAAAAGCCTCTTATGGAACCGCGTTTAAAGCTCCAAACCTATATCAGCAGTATGATCCAACTTATGGCGAGAAAGATCTTAAGCCAGAAGAATCTGATGCTATAGAGGTTAGTCTCAGTGGTGTAGTAAAAGATATTTATTGGTCGCTAACGGGCTATGACTACAAGATTACTAATCTAATTGATTACCATCCGATGACCTACAAATACCAGAATGTGGATGATGAAACTCATATACAAGGTGTCGAGTTAGTCGCTGAGTTTGATACTGGTATCGTACAGCACCAGGTGAGCGCTGATTATAAAGATGCAGAAGATAGTCATGGGCAACAACTGCAGCGTCGTGCAAAAGAAATGTACAAGTGGAATGCCATAGTTAGCTTTGATCAAGTTGACTGGTCAGTGAGCTACCTTTATGTCGGCAAGCGTCCAGATGAAGATTACAGCACGTGGCCTTCTACACGTGTGACATTACCGTCTTATTCATTGGTCGATACTGCAGTCAGTTATTATGCAAATGCATCAACAACGATCAGTGCTCGAATTGATAACTTATTTGATGAAGAATATGAAACGGCATTAGGTTATCCATCACCGGAACGTGCATATTATCTCAATATTATGTACCAGTTCTAATATCCAACCGCCTTCGGGCGGTTTTTTGTTTTTTAGGTTGTTAACTTGATGAAAAAGAAAGTCATCGTAAGCTGGTCTTCCGGCAAAGACTCCACACTTACCCTGATCAAGCTGCTCAACGACCCAGCCTACGAAGTGGTTGGTTTATATACCACTTATCTTGAAGATGAAGTGCCATTCCAGGCTACACCGATTGAGATGGTTAAGCAGCAAGCCCGGTTAACAGGATTACCGTTAATCACTATTGCGCTACCCGAGGTATTTCCCGCCAATGACGTTTACCAGTCGTTAGTTGTTGAAGGATTAAAAACCAGCGGGTTAGAGGTGGAAGCCGTCGCGTTTGGCGATATGTTCTGTAATGGCATTGCCGACTACCGTCGTAGTTATATTGAACCCGCAGGCTGGCAATGTGTATTTCCATTGCTTGGTCGAGACAGCAAAGAGCTGGCGCAAGAGATCATTGAGTGCGGGATCAAAACGCTGGTGACAACCGTTGATACCAGTCAGCTTAATGGCTGTTACTGTGGCAAGTGGTATACGGCCGAATTTATTGCCAGTTTACCTGATGGCGTTGATCCCTGTGGAGAAAAGGGGGAATTTCATACCCTGGTGGTGAAAGCACCATGCTTCTATTCGGAGCTGGCTATTAGCATAACGAACTGCGAAAGGCAGGAAAGATTCCATTATCAGAGATACCAGTTACTCTGATAATCACTTCATTATCAGGGGATATTTTTTATCTGGTGCAGAACGCAGTATGATAAGCGCCCTGATAATAACTTTGGTCTGTGGTGCATAGTGAAAAGAGTACTTGTTTTTGATTCTGGTGTTGGTGGATTATCGGTTTATCAGGAAGTACATGCTCTTCTACCACAGGTTCAATATATCTATGCTTTTGATAATGAAGCTTTTCCTTATGGTGAGTTAGCTGAGGATGTATTAATCCAACGTACTCATCATATCGTTTGCCTGTTAGTCGCCCGCCATAATATCGATTTAGTCGTGATTGCTTGTAATACTGCGAGCACTATCGTTCTACCTTCGCTACGTGGATCATTATCCATACCTGTTGTGGGTGTGGTGCCCGCGATAAAACCAGCTGCCGCAATCAGTAAAAAGAAAGTAATTGGTTTACTTGCTACGCCTGCAACCGTTAAGCGTGCTTATACTCATGATCTTATTCAGCAATTTGCCTGTGATTGTGAGGTTCTTATGATGGGTTCAACGCGATTAGTTGAAATGGCAGAAGAAAAGCTACGAGGTATCAGCGTGTCGTCAGATGAACTCGGTAAGATTTTACAACCCTGGCAAGGTAAGGTTGACTGTATCGTTTTGGGTTGCACACACTTTCCCCTTATAAAAGAAGATATAGCATTGGCCTTTAAGTCGGCGGTACAAATTGTGGATTCAGGGAAGGCAATTGCCAACCGAGTTAAATTGTTACTAGGTGAGTGTGTTGAGACAGGTGGGACGATTGAAAACCTTACATACAACAGTGCCGCGACAAAAGATGCCGCGGCACTGAATTACAGTTTAAGGAAAATGCAGTTAGGGATTATTCAATCTCTTCATCTTCCAAATTTTTAGGTTCATTGGCTTCACGAATTTTTAAAGTTCGCTGACCATACTCTTTATTATTGAGATTGCGGATAGCAGTATCTGCATCCTGACTATTCATAACAACAAAGCCAAATCCCCGACGTTTACCTGTACGCTTATCTTTCATCAAGCGTACAGCAAACACTTCACCATGTTCGGCAAAAAGGTTTTTCACATCATTTTCGTTTGCACGATAAGGCAGGTTGCCTACATAGATGGTTTTGCTGCTCTGAGATGAATCTATTGAATCTTGAGATGATGACTGTTGATCTGGCATAAAATGTATAGCCAGGCCTGTAATGATTACACCAATAGCAAATGCTACCGCTGGTGGAACAGATACGAAGTTAAAAACTAGAGTACCGATAATAGCAATGGCGATTACCGTCATTAGTGTTTGATTGGAAAATTTCATATTTAAAACTATATCGTCATAAAGGGTAAGAGAGAATGCGTGATTGGTCATTTTAACAACAAGGTCACATTGATATTACTTTCATTGACTTGTAATTACCAGTTAGTGAGTGTGACGATCCTCTAATGTTGTAATTACAAGCTATAAGTTCACATTAGATGAAATAATAATCAAGCGAAGTATTTTTTAAAAAAAACGCTTGTCAGAGTGATCTAAGTCTCTATAATGCGGCCTCACTGACACGGAGCACGGCGCTTAGCCAGCAACCTAGTCAGTATGTTCTTTAACAATTTGACCATGCAATCTGTGTGGGCACTCGTGAAAAAGTTAAGTCGAAAGATTTATCAATGAACTGAGTGACCGAACAGTATGATTCCTGCAGAGGAATGATATTGGCACAGTCAATTTATGCTTCAAC
>NZ_JBVCPH010000017.1:0-87143 GCF_057456235.1 Photobacterium sp.
GACCGGGAATAAACAGAATTTGTCTGGCGACCATAGCGCTGTGGCCCCACCTGATCCCATGCCGAACTCAGAAGTGAAACGCAGTCGCGCCGATGGTAGTGTGGGGTCTCCCCATGTGAGAGTAGGTCATCGCCAGGCGCCAAATAGCTTTATGCTGAATAGACACTGCGGAGTGGTAGTTCAGTTGGTTAGAATACCGGCCTGTCACGCCGGGGGTCGCGGGTTCGAGTCCCGTCCACTCCGCCATTTATTAGAGAAGCCCAGTCGAAAGACTGGGCTTTTTTACGTTTGAACAAAAGCAAAACCTCGTTATTTCCTACAGCGAGGTACAAACGTGATAGGGAACCCATAGCCACATAGGATCAACGAGTGATGGATCCCCGATAATATTGTCTCTCGATTTCGAGGATGGCAAGGTGTAGTGAAGGGTACTATTAACCCTCTAGAGCCCGCCTCTCGCGACTCTAATCACTTTCTTTTATTCTTTGTTACAACTCAACACTTCAACCGAGTATTCCGATCTTGTCATATGATGAAGGAGTGTGAGAGTCTTAGGGCAATTTCTGATAATAGGCTATAACCATGAAATTTTTCTACGAACGAATAGAAACCCCGAACGATGTAAAGATCGTACTGAAGCCCAACTCCCTCTATATTATGCTGTTGATGTTGGCTATCTGGCTAATCAATGATTTTGTACTGCAATCAGTCCCGTTAAGCCAGATCATCATGCCGGTCTTCATCGTTTTTATGATTGTGAGGTTTTTCTCGGTTGTGAGAATACAGAAAGAAGTGCTTGTTGCGATGAAGCAAGGCAATGTTGAAACATCCGGCAGTAAGTTTTCAGTATCTAATCCGTTAACCTATAAGATCAGTAAAATCTGACCATTTCTTCAGATTAGCTTTAATACAGATAAAAAAGCAGCTTATGCCTTTGGTTAAGCTGCTTTTTTAATGAAAAATCATATTGCGTCCTGATGGGAAACTATGCCTTAAGTGCTTGCTGCTAATAGTTTTACCTGTAACGTGCATAATGGACAGTCGGCTATTGAGATAAAAAGGAGATATATGGAAAGGTTTAACTGGAAACCTTTATTATTGGCTTGTCTGATCGTTAGTATTGGTCAGCTGAGTCTCGGCTTAGTCTTTCCGTCTTTACCATGGATCGCTCAGGATCTTCAGTTGAGCGCTGATCAGGTTCAATTATTAGTCTCGGGCTACTTACTTGGGTTCGGTCCGTCACAGCTTATTTATGGACCACTATCCGATATATTTGGCCGCCGCCCCGTTTTGCTTTGCGGTTTGCTTATTGCACTTTTAGGGCTGGTACTGGCTGTTACCCATGCAGATACTTTTTCCTGGTTGCTAGCCGGACGTTTTGTGCAAGGACTTGGAGCCGGGAGTGTCGCGGTACTTGCCAGGGCAACTATGCGTGATAGCTATCAAAATCAGCATCTGGTGAAGGCGATGACCTGGGTTGCTATTGTTGCTGCTTTCACCCCTATCGTTGCACCCGTTATTGGCGGTATGGTAAACCACTACTGGGGTTGGCTGGCAGTATTGATGTTATTGCTGGTCTATATTGCGTTGATTTGGTTGGTGCTGGTATTCACTTTTACCGAAACCCTGAGCCACTCTTCACGTCCTCAATCCGTCGCTAAGCTTGTTCTCTCTTATTTTACTCTGTTGCAAGAACGCCACTTCCTGAGTTTTGCCGGAATTGGCTGGATCAATTTCTCCCTGGTTGTGATCTCTATTTCTCTGATGCCTTTTATTATGCAGGTTCAGATTGGGATGAGTTCTGAGCAATACGCGTTTTGGGCAATGATCCCAGCCTTTGGCATGTTGACCGGCGGGGTGTTCTGTCAGCGAATCAGGCCCGTTGTTGGCACCCAGAAAATCCTCCAGTTAGCACCATTGATCCACTTACTTGCCGGGTTGGTACTGATGATTTCGCCGGTTGCTGCGGGGTGGGTCAGTGCTGGACACTTTTTGCTGGCAATGGCGAATGGTATGGCATTCCCATGTGCACAGTCGATGCTATTAGTTCCCTATGGCAATCGTGCGGGAACCGTTTCGGCACTGTCTGGAGCCTGTCAGATGGTATCTGCTTCGCTAATTAGCAGTATGTTACTTAAATCGGGTATGAGTCAGCCCTGGCACTTAGGTGTGGTGTTATTGGTTGCTGCCTTTATCGGATTGATGCTGGTTGCGGTGGGTGCGAAAAGTGAAAGCGGCAAACAAGCGGCCGCGGCTCTAAATTAACATCGCATTTTAATACTTTGAACCATACTTACTAAATAACTAATAAATAATACCAATTGGTATAAACGTTATTGGCAGGGGAAGGGGAGTTAGTATGCTGAGGTTAACGATGTTAGTTGTCCTGATCGTGCTGTCTGGTTGTGCGGCCCGGTATGAGGCAGAATTATCTGCGAATAAAGAGTGGCAACAATTAGGGACTTACCACGGAGAGCAGGGTTACCGAGAGCTTAATAATAAACGTTTGTCGGAGTTGGGGGCATTAACCGAGACGGAGTACGAATCCTATCGTGCGGGATATTTGAAAGGTCGGTTTGATTACTGTACTGGCCGTCATCAAGTCTCGACGGTGATTAATCAGGGCTACATAAATGAATGTCTCGATTCAAAGGAAGGCGAGAGTAGCTACAGTGTGACTGATCGCGGTTATTGATCCCTATATCCAATCCACCTCAAGAGGCGAGATTCAGAAGTGGTTGGGTATAACACGATTAAAAAAGGCTGCGATTGCAGCCTTGTTATTATGCAGCATAACGTGTCTGAACTCAGTTGTTGCTGTGTAGCTCGCTGTTCAGTTCAACCGCACTCTTGTTGGTCAGGCACTCGATTTGACCGGTTACAGAGTTGCGACGGAATAGGAGATCTGACTTACCGGCAAGATCGCGTGCTTTCACCACTTCGACTTCCTGTCCGCTGGCATCCAGCATACGGACTTTAGAGCCTGCCGTGACATACAGACCTGATTCAATGGTGCAACGGTCACCGAGTGGGAAACCAAGACCGGCATTGGCACCCAGCAGGCTGTTTTCACCAATAGAAACCACCATCTTACCACCGCCGCTCAGGGTACCCATAATAGAGGCACCACCACCGATATCAGAACCTTCGCCAACCATAACACCGGCAGAAATACGCCCTTCAACCATGCTTACGCCTGCGGTACCGGCGTTGAAGTTAATAAAACCTTCGTGCATCACGGTAGTACCTTCACCGACATGCGCACCAAGGCGGACACGTGAAGTATCAGCAACACGTATGCCGGCTGGTACGACGTAATCAACCATTTTCGGAAATTTATCGACACAATCGATGGATAGCACTCCACCGTTCAGGCGCGCTTCCATCTGGCGGTCTGCCAGCTCTGGAAGATCGATAGGGCCTTGACTGGTCCATGCGATGTTGTGAAGCAGGCCGAAGATACCGTCTAGTACCACACCGTGAGGTTTAACTAGACGGTGAGAGATAAGCTGAAGTTTCAGGAAGCCTTCAGCTACAGATACCGGCGCAGAGTCGGTCGCAAGAATAACTAGAACCAACGGTTGTGAAGAGAGAGCGGCTTTCGCTGCAAACTGCGCGCTTTGCTCGTCACCTGCAGATTTGAATGCAGTAGCAAGGCTTGCGCACTGAGCCGGTGTCACTTCAATAGCCTGGTTGCCTTCTTTGTAATCTACAACGGCAGCGATGGCTTTAACCAGTTCTTCTGATGGGTTAAGCACCGGCGTTGGGAAAAAGGCTTCGATGATTTTACCATCGCGGTTTTGAGTTGCAGTACCTAAGGCAAGTGAAAAGCTAGCCATTATCAATCGTCTCCGTTCCTAAAAATTTAAAGCCCAATCTGTAAGTCTGACAGATTGTATAATTAGCTCATTGCTACGTATTAATAGAAAACCATCATAAAGACAGTTGGCTTGATATAGAAGGGTTGACTAAGCAATCGGTCGAAAATGACGAGATTATGACGAATTTAACTCTTTGGCCGGAATCGTAAGGGCTTTTTGCTACATAAAAAAACCTCCGGGTCGGAGGTTTATTCATGCTGAAGTACTTATAAACGCCGTTATTCTTAAAACGACATCATCAGTGATGATTAAGCTGCATCTACCTGAGGTTCATCTTGAACCACTTCAGGCTTTGCCGCTTTTTTCTTAGGAGCCGCTTTCGCTTTTTTAGCCCCCAATGCAACCAGTACTTCTTCACGCTTCTGTGCTAAGAACAGTGAAAGTTCTTCTTGTTTAGCTTCATCTTCGAATAGTTCACTTTTGCTTAGCAAAGTAAACATATCGTCAGCCATATCTAGCATCTTGTCGTATGCGTCGGCTTCGGATTTAGAGGTGAAAGTCATCTTTTCTTCTCCGTTGCGCTCAACTACATATTTGATGATAACAGCCATGGTCACCCTCCCGAAATTGATTTACTGGCTGTTTATACAGTAGCATAAAGGCTTCTGTCCAGTGATAAGCGTGTTAATGTGATGGCGAGAGAAAAATTTACTCAGATTTATACCCGAGCAGCAGAAAGAAAGGGAGGAGAGGCTGAACTTGAGAGTTTGCTTGCTACCCCTTTGAGTCTTCAGGAATTAAATACAATTTCTGATGCGCGCTGGCTGGCGGCATTTACTCAGAAAGTGTTTCAGTGCGGTATGAGTTGGCGTGTCGTTCGTAGCAAATGGCAAAATTTTGAAGAGGTGTTCTTTGAATTCGATATTGAGAAGATGCTCTTGATCCCGAATGATATGTGGGAACGCAAAGCGACCGATCCTGCCATTATTCGCCATTTAGGCAAGGTTATGACCATTCCTGAAAATGCCCAGATGATCCATGAAGTAGCCCTGGCACATGGTTCCTTTGCCGCCATGGTGGCTGACTGGCCACAAGAAGATATTATCGGATTGTGGCGTTACCTGAAACGTAATGGCAAACGCCTGGGGGGAAATACCGGCCCCTACACGTTACGCGTTATGGGGAAAGATACCTTTATTCTGAGTCACGACGTAGAGGCCTATTTACGCAATACCGGGATCATTGATGGCGGCCGCGATACGCAAAAATCGCTCTCGGCCGCACAAGCGGCTTTCAATGACTGGCAGCAGGAAACGGGCCGTCCCCTCTGTCAGATCAGTCAGATCATTGCTTTCAGCTCTGGTGATAACCACATTTAAGAGTGATGTTCGCGTCTAGGCCTGCTTTAACTGCCATTGCAGGCAAAAGTCGATAAACAGAGATAATAACGGGCTCTGGTATTTTTCTTTGTGGTAGAGCAACCAGTACTGGCGGCGCATATCGATCGGTAAATCCAGCAACACCAGTCGCTTGTCATTGACCGCATGTTGAATGGCGAGCTTTGATAAGCAAGTGATCCCTAATCCGGCAGCGACACAGTTAATGATCGCTTCGGTGGTATTGAGTTCGAATGCCTGATGCCACTCTTCCAGCCGCGGTGAGATGCGATTAAGGAAAAATTCACGGGTGCCCGATCCCGGCTCGCGCAGAACCCAGTGCGAGTTTTCCAGATCTAACAGCTGTAAATTGTCGATGTGAGTCAGCGGGTGATCCGGATGGCAAACCACGACCATTTCATCGTCTAACCAGGCTTTGGTGATCAGATCGGCTTGCTGTACCTTGCCTTCAACCAGACCGACATCCAGTTCAAATTCACTGAGCTTGTGGCAGATCTGTGCCGTATTGGAGATAAACAGCGACTGATCCGCATGTTGAGTGCTGGCGCGAAAATCGCGGAGCAGGAAAGGGGTCACCTGGTTACCGACCGTGTCACTCGATCCTACTTTTAATTTTCCGGTTACCGGTCCGGCCTGATCAAAGAGGTTTTCGATCGCATGGCTGCGAGCCAACAATTCATCAGCTAAAGGTAACAAACGCTTACCTTGTTCATTGATGATCAGACGATTGTTATTGCGATCAAACAACTTATGATCCAGCTGTCTTTCCAATTCAGCTAACGCCATACTCACTGCCGGCTTAGATAAAAACAATTTTTCTGCAGCAGCGGTGATCGTTCTTTCCTGGGCGACGGTAACAAAGACCCTGAGTTGCTTCAGCGCAATATTCATTTTATCTCTTTGGTTAAGATGGGTAATAAAAATAGATTAAGCAAAGCTGAAAGTACGGTTAAATATATTCAATTATTATAAATCCTTCAAATTTAATACACTCTTCCGGTGTTCAGAGATTAATGCTTTCAGCCCAAACTGGTTATACCAATCGAGAGAAGTGTTCCGATTGGTATTACATCGCTACACATAATATTTGGGGGGATCGCGGAGAAAAGATAATGATTAACGCGACGAAAAACAGAGTTGCAGCAGTGCCAACCCCTATGGCGGGTTTAGCATTAGGTATCGCAAGTCTTGGCTGGTGCTGGGAAAATGCCGCAGATCTAAGCGGTGCGGGCCAAGTAACCGGAGCCGCCATCGCATCAGTATTGTTACTGATCCTGATTACGAAATTTCTGCTTCACCCCAAATCCTTGTGGAATGATTTGACCCACCCTGTTGTCGGTAGCGTAGTACCGACGTTTGCAATGGCGTTAATGGTGGTGTCAAAAACGGTTGGTATGTATGCGCCCTATTTTGCGCAAGCGGTGTGGTTACTCGCGGTCATACTGCACATGATCTTTCTGGTGTTATTCGTTTATCACCGTGCGATTGAATTCAAACTGCATCATATGGTGCCAAGCTGGTTTGTGCCGCCCATTGGTATTATCGTGGCGGATGTCGCTTTTCCCGGTGGGGTGTTACGTCCGCTCGCTGAAGGCTTGCTGATTTTTGGTATGGCGGTATATGCGGTGATGCTGCCGATCATGATTTATCGTTTGATCTTCAGTCATGAAATTCCAGATGCAGCGAAACCAACCATTGCGATTATGGCGGCACCGGCAAGCCTTTCTCTTGCTGGGTATCTCACTGTGGATCAGAGCCCCTCCCCGGTGATCATCAGCTTACTTGCCGGTATTGCGGTACTGATGACATCTGTTATCTATGTGGCGTTTTATCGATTGCTGCGTTTAGAATTCAGCCCAGGTTATGCTGCTTTCACCTTCCCAATGGTGATTGGTGCGACAGCACTGTTCAAAACCGCCGCTTGGATGGCAACAAATGGGGTCGCACAAGAATATGTTAATCAAGTTTCCCTGCTTGCGAGTATTGAACTGTATGTCTCGACGGTCGTTGTGTCTTATGTCGCGCTGCGTTATTTAGCCTTCTACCGTCCGATTTCATGTATTTTTGGTCCTGTTTCACATAGCGCGTAATGTCCTACGGATCTCGTTTTTTACAGTCTCATCTGTACCGTACTGTTCTGGCGAGCTTTTTAGGCGGATTGCTGCAAGATTACAAGTTTAGCGAGTGTGATTTGCCCGGTTATGCGGGCTTTTTTGTATTTGTAATTTAGGTTTGCAGCTAACAAGATCATGGTAGACAATCAGGACAACTTTCTCTTTTTGTGAGATATCTGCGTGTTTACTGTTTATCACTCAAACCAACTGGATTTATTGAAATCGCTGCTGGTTGAACTGATCCGCCTCAATCCTCTTGATAATCCATTCGAACCAGAACAAATTCTGGTGCAAAGCCCCGGCATGTCTCAATGGCTGAAAATGGAGCTGGCGAAATCATTTGGTGTCGCGGCAAACCTCGAATTTCCTTTGCCGGCAACCTACATCTGGAAAATGTTTACCCAGGTGCTGGCTGATGTGCCCGAGCGCAGTGCTTTCAATAAAGAGGCGATGACCTGGAAGTTGATGGAAGTCTTGCCTGAGCAGCTGGAGAAGCCGGAATTTGAGCCGCTCAAACGGTATTTAGAACACGATCAAGACAGCCTGAAAAGTTATCAGCTGGCAGAAAAAATCGCAGATATTTTTGACCAGTACTTAGTGTATCGCCCGGAGTGGATCCAACAGTGGGAAGCGGGTGAAACAGTGACAGAACTGGGTGATGAACACCCATGGCAGCCCATTTTGTGGCAGGCATTGTATGATCATACCCTGGCATTAGAGCAATCGCCCTATCATCGTGCCAATTTGTACGAGCATTTTATCGATACACTTGAGAACTACACCCACAGCGGCGCCTTGCCTGAAGGGTTTCCTAAGCGATTGTTTGTCTTTGGTATCTCATCGCTCCCCCCTCGCTACCTTGATGCATTGGCCGCGATGGGCGAGCATATTGACGTTCACCTGATGTTTACTAACCCCTGTCGTTATTACTGGGGTGATGTCCGTGACCGTAAGTATCTGGCGCGACTCGCGGCTAAACAGCGCTTACAAGTGAAATGGTTGGACGATCACAGTGAGCAGGGCGAGTTAGCCGAGCAGCTGAAAGGCAGCGTTGAAGACAATATCCATGATGACATGCACAACGATGTGGTTGGCAACAGCCTGCTGGCTTCAATGGGCAAACTTGGGCGGGATAATTTGTATCTGCTGTCTGAAATACAAGCCCGGGAAGTGGAAGCGTTTGTGGATATTGAAACTGATACGCTGCTGCATTCCATTCAGGCCGATATTCTCAATTTAGAAGATCGCCAAAATGACGATATTTTAGATTCCAGCCATCATAAGTTGCCCGTTGCGGCGAATGATCCTTCCCTGTCTATTCACGCGTGTCATAGTCCGATGCGGGAAGTGGAAGTGCTGCATGACAAACTGCTCGCCATGTTTGATGCTGATGAAAACCTCAAGCCACGTGATGTGATTGTGATGGTGGCCGATATCAATGCCTACGGGCCTGCCATTCAGGCGGTATTTGGCAATGCGCCGGGTAACCGTTATATACCATTTTCCATCTCAGACCGAACCGCAGAGCAGGAAAATCCTATTTTACTGGCTTTCTTGCGCTTGCTGGCCCTGCCTGAAAGCCGCTGTCACGCGTCAGAACTACTGGAACTGCTCGAAGTGCCGGCAGTCATGAGCAAGTTTGGTTTTGACGGTAATAGCTTTGAGCAAATCAAGCGCTGGATTGAAGAAGCCGGCGTACGCTGGGGGTTAGATAAAGAGACGGCCTGTCAGTTTGAATTGCCGGAGCAACATCAGAATACCTGGTTGTTTGGTATTCAGCGTATGTTGCTGGGTTATGCGATGCCTCATGATGCCGGTTTATTCGAGGGGATTTCCGCTTACGAGCAGGTACAGGGCTTAGAGGCCGAGCTTGCCGGTCAGTTAGCGAGCTTTATTGATCGCCTGATCGCTTACCGTGAACAACTGGCGCAGCCGCAATCGGTGACAGCCTGGACGGAGAGATTAAATCAGTTATTAGATGATTTCTTTGCCGTCGAACTGGAAGGCGAACTGATCCTTAAATCAATCCGTGACAGCTTACATCGCTTACATGAACAGCTTGATGATGCCGGATATCAAACATTGATCACCCCCGCGGTTCTGACCCAGTACCTGCAAGATAAACTGTCGGGCGAGCGGGTGAGTCAGCGCTTCCTGGCAGGTCAGGTTAACTTCTGTACACTGATGCCAATGCGCTCTATTCCTTTCAAGGCAGTCTGCTTGCTGGGGATGAACGACGGTGCTTACCCGCGAAATATTGCGCCGGAAGGCTTTGATTTAATGGACGGCCGCACCAAGGCGGGTGATCGCTCTCGTCGTGATGATGACCGCTACCTGTTCCTTGAAGCGATCCAATCGGCGCAGGAAACCCTGTATATCAGCTATGTGGGCCGTTCGATTCAGGACAACAGCGAAAAAGTGCCGTCGGTACTGGTCAGTGAGCTGGTGGAATATTGTCAGCAAGGTTATTGCGTGGCAGGTGATCAATCGCTCCCGGTCGACGCTTCAGCAGAGCGAGTCAAAGCGCAGTTAATTCATCACCACCCGTTAGTCCCGTTCAGCCCTGATGCTTTTACGGGGGAGCAAACCAGCTATGCGGCGGAATGGTTACCCGCAGCTTTACGTAATGGTGAGGCAGGTAAAGATTTCCAGCTGGCGGCTCTTGAGGAAGAGTCTCTTGATGCGGACCAAACCCGCGAGCTGGATCTGGCTGAATTACAGCGATTCTGGCGCTTACCTGTGCGTTATTTCTTTAACCGTCGTTTAAAAGTATTCTTTGAACCGCCGATGGGCGTGATGGAAGATGACGAACCCTTTGTGCTTAACGGATTAGACAGCTATCTGATGCGTGACCAATTACTGGCGTTGCTGCTTGAGGCCAAACAGGATCAGGAAAATGACGATGACGTATTCAGGCAATTTTCAGCGGAACAGAAGGCGGCGGGAAATGTTCCTGTCGCGGCGTTTGGCGAATTAGAGCTGGAAGCGACACGAATCGAGGTGATTACACTGGTGGATTTAATTTTACCGTTAGTGGCGAGCCCGCTTGATGATCATGAAGTGGATATTGTTTTTCAGATTGAAGGGCAGGAGGTCCGGCTGCAGGGCTGGCTCAAGCAGCGTTATCAAGCCGGACTGGTACGTTATCGCAGTGGCAAAGTCCGTGCACAGGATTTATTAACCGCATGGTTTGATCACCTTTGCCTGGCCGCGGGAGGCCAGAGTCAAATCACTCATCTGATTGGTACCGATACCCATTTAACCTTACTTAAGGTTGAGCCTGAGCAGGCCAATGCCTACCTCAAAGAAGCCGTAAGCTTGTATTACCAGGGTTTGAATAAGCCGTTACCGTATTTTCCGAAAACGGCCCTTGCCGGTATTACTGCGTGTATTGGTCGCGACGGCAGTTGGAAGGATGATGCCGATACCTTGGAAAAATCACTGAAGAAGATGGCTGACTGCTTTAATGACGGCTATCTCTATCCGGGCGAAGGGGCCGACAATTATATTGCCCGGGTGTGGCCGCAATGGAATGAAACATTAGCGAATGAGGCGTCACAAATGGCGAGCCGAATATTACAGGCAGCCGTTTTACACAGCGAAACAGCGGAAGAATCGTAGGGAATAGGTGTAGTGTGGTCGCCAGCAAATCATTCTTATTTGTAGGGTGCTCGCTGTACGACCACAGGTCCAGAGGCAGACCACGTTTCTGGCCGCGATACTAACCAAACTACGCTCGGTAAACCGTGAGTAAACTCGCACATAAATAGAATAAAATGTTATTCCAGATGCTAAAAACCCGTTATAAGTATTGGATCACAAAAAAAAGATGATCATTATCACTAACGTATCTGGTTTCTGAATCAAACAGGGTGATGTCTGATGACTCAAGCAATAACGCAAGACTCCGAATGTCATTCGCAGTCAGGCTCGGGAACACATTTGATGCCGAAATCCGCCGGGGCAGCAACCCTGCAGCCAATGACGTTTCCACTGCATGGGGCCCGTTTGATCGAAGCCTCTGCGGGAACGGGTAAAACCTTTACTATTGCCAGCTTATATTTACGCTTGCTGCTGGGCCATGGCAGTGCAGAAACGCGGCATGCCACCGAGCTGACCGTTGATAAGATTCTGGTTGTAACTTTTACCGAAGCGGCGACCGCCGAATTAAGAGATCGCATTCGAGCCCGGATCCATGATGCCCGGTTAGCATTTAGCCGGGGTGTCAGTCACGATCCGGTGATCCAGCCTTTGCTTGAGGAAATTAGCGATCATCAGACGGCGGCGCAGATTTTACTGCAGGCTGAGCGCCAGATGGATGAAGCGGCCATCTATACCATTCATGGTTTCTGTCAGCGCATGCTGACCCAAAATGCCTTTGAGTCGGGCAGCCGTTTTAATAATGAATTTGTGACCGATGAAAGCCAGCTGAAAAGTTTAGTCGCGGCCGACTACTGGCGTCGTAATTTCTACCACTTGCCGCCTAGTTTAGCGGTTGAAGTGCGAGACGTATGGTCTTCGCCGGCGGCGCTGCTGAAAGATATCGGTGGCAGTTTAACTGGCGCCCCGGTGAAGTTAAGCGTCGAGGCGATGACAGATTCACTGGCTGAATTGCACAATAAAAACCTCGAACGCATCGACGGTTTTAAAGCGCTATGGCGTGAGCATGAAGCGGATCTGGAAGCCTTGATAGCCAGTTCCGGCGTGAACAAGCGCAGCTATACCAAAAAAAGTTTACCGGCATGGTTAGAACAGGTGAGTTTGTGGGCGGCATCGCCAACCTTGGGCTACGACTTGCCGGATAAGCTCGATCGCTTCCATCAGCAGATCCTGATCGAAAAAACGGCAAAAGGTGACGCCCCAGAGCATGAGGTGTTTGCAGCTGTTGCTGAGCTGCTGGATAACCCGGCCAATCTGCGCGATCCCTTAATGGCTCACGCCATAGAAGAATGTCGCACTTTGCTCGCGAAAGCCAAAGAGCGCAAAGGCTGGTTATCGTTCGATGACTTGCTGACTCAGCTATCTGCGGCGATCGATAATGATCGTGACGATCTGCTGGTTGAGCGTATTCGCAGCCAGTATCCCGTGGCGATGATTGATGAATTCCAGGATACCGACCCCCTTCAGTACAGTATTTTCAGCAACATCTATACCACCGAAAATGCAGAGCAGGCGCAGTGCGGTTTGTTTATGATCGGCGATCCGAAGCAGGCGATCTATGCTTTTCGCGGTGCAGATATTTTTACTTATATTCAAGCGCGGCGTCAGGTCAGTGATCATTACACCCTGGGCACTAACTGGCGCTCAACCGCCGACATGATTGCCTCGGTCAATCGAGTCTTTGAGCAGCCGGACAGACCGTTTATTTACGATCAGGACATTCAGTTTCTGTCGGTGAACCATAGCCCCAAAGCGTCAGAACGTAGCTGGTGGCTCGATAATCAGGCACAGCATGCGCTGACCTTCTGGCATCAGGAAAGCCAGGATGGCAAACCGGTGACTAAAGGCAGTTATCAGCAAGTGATGGCCGAAGCAACGGCAGCCCAGATCCAGAATGTTCTCACCCAATCCCAGCAGGGTAGTGCCTTTTTCCAAGACAAAGAGCACAAAAAAGCCATTCAGGCGAGTGATGTTGCGGTCTTGGTCAGAACCGGTAATGAAGGAAAACTGGTACGTCAGGCCTTGGCTGATCAGGGTATTGCTAGTGTCTATTTATCAAATAGAGACAGTGTATTTTCCACTCCGGAAGCCGCCGACATGCAGCGTTTATTGCAGGCGGTATTAACACCGGAAGATGATCGCGCGTTGCGTGCAGCGTTAGCTTCGCGTCTTTTTGCGTTAACGGCCGTTGATTTAGACAAGCTCAATAGCGATGAAACCGAGTGGGAAACGGCCGTTAATGCGTTTAAAGACTACCGTAAATTATGGGTAACCCGCGGTGTGATGCCAATGCTGCGCAGTGTGATGGCTAAATCGACCATTGCTGAACGTTTGTTAGCGGAAGAGGGCGGTGAGCGACGTCTGACGGATTTACTGCATATCGGTGAATTGCTGCAGGAAGCCAGCCAGAGCCTAGACAGTGATTACGGTTTATTACGCTGGTTAGCCGAACACATTGCTGAGCCTAACGGCAATGCCGAAGATCAGGTTTTACGTTTGGAATCAGAGCGGAACCTGGTGCAGATTGTCACGATCCATAAATCGAAAGGGCTGGAATACGATCTGGTATTCCTGCCGTTTGTCTGCAGCTATCGCGAAGTCGACAAGAAAAGCGAAGTGAAGTATCACGATGAACGGGAAAATATCACCGTTCTTGATATTACTAAGCAAGATGATTCGATAGAAAAAGCGGATAAAGAGCGTCTGGCGGAAGATTTACGCCTGATCTACGTCGCGCTAACGCGAGCGGTCTACGGTTGCTATGTTGGCATGGCGCCGATCCGCAATGGCCGCAGTACCAAAGAGCCGACCGGCCTGCACCGTTCTGCTATGGGACATTTGGTGCAAAATGGTCAGCAAGGCAGTATCGCGGCTCTGGAGCTTGCCCTGGCTAAACTGGCAGAAAGCCAGCCTGCAATCACTGTGGCCGAACCGCCAGTGTTGCCGGATAGCAAATGGCAACCGGTAGAGCAGGATGCGCCGACCCTGCAGCCAAGTGAATTTAACGCAAGAATTGAACGTAACTGGTGGATGACCAGCTACTCCAGTCTGGTTAAGCAGGGCCATCAGGCCTATCACGACAGCAGCTTGGATCTACCCGGTTTTGATATCGATTCTGCGGCAGAGAAAGCGCAGGAGGGCGAAGAGGCAAATATTGAACTTGAGCCTGAGTATTCTATTTATACCTTCCCCCGTGGTGCGCGTCCGGGGACGTTTTTACATACCGTATTCGAAGAAATTGACTTTACCGCACCGGTCGATAGCCCGGAAACCATCACTATCCTGACAGAGTTACTGCTGCGGGAAAATTACGAGGCGGCCTGGCTGCCAGTGCTGCAAAAGCTGATTGACGACGTTCTTCATTGCCCGCTGGATGGCAATGATCTTAAGCTGGTTGATAAAAATGCCACTCAGCGACTCACGGAGATGGAGTTTTTACTGCCGATTGAATTGCTCTCTTCTGCGATGCTGAATAAGGTGATTGCCAGGCACGATAGTGTCTCAGCCAAAGCCGGTGAGTTAGGTTTTGCTACCGTGAGCGGGATGCTGAAAGGGTTTATTGACTTAGTGTTTGAACATCACGGCAAATACTATGTACTGGACTGGAAATCGAATCATTTAGGCGATGAGCCTAATGCCTACCGGGGGGATCAGCTGACCGAGGCCATGCGCGATCACCGCTACGATCTGCAATACCAGATTTATGCCTTAGCCTTACAGCGTTTTTTGCGCAGCCGCATTCCTGACTATGACTATGAAACGCATTTTGGCGGGGTTTATTATCTCTTCTTACGCGGTATGGAAGCCGGCAGTGACAGCGGCATTTTTTATGCGCGTCCGTCCCAATCCTTGCTGGCTGAATTAGACCAGTTAATTGATGGAGAGCAGATTGATGCTTAAGCGTTTAGAAGATCTTACCAAGCAAGGTGTACTGCGTCCGCTGGATTATCAATTTGCTAAATTTCTGGCTCAGCGTACCCCAGAGCCACATTCTTCGCTGCTGGCGTTGGTGGCCGCCTTAGTCAGTCATGAACTGGGCAAGGGGCACGTGTGTCTGATGCTCGATAAAATCGAAAACCACCCACTGTTTGGCTTGCCTGTCAGGGTCTCGGCGGCGTTGCTAGAGGGCTTACCGCCATCTCAACAGTGGGCTGCGGAACTGACGTCGTTGCCAGCGGTATCGGATGCCTCGGGATCAGGCGCTCGGCAGGCCACCCCATTAGTGCTCCAACAGGGGCGGCTGTACCTGCATCGCTACTGGAATTTTGAAAAGCGGGTGGCAGAGAAGCTTAATCATAGTGCGCAATCCATTGAACCGGCAGCGATCATGCCGACCGTGTTGGATGAATTGTTCCCGCGCACCTATACCTATTTATATCAGGCATTGCAGCAGCTGAAGAAAGGGGGGGCCGGGCCAGCCGATTGTGCTGACAGTCGCCGCAATGAAGTGTGCGATAAGCTAGATATTGTACATGCCGAACAACTGGACTGGGCGGCCATCGATCAGGTGCTGCTGTCGGCCGGCAGAGCGGAAGAGCTGAACCCACTCGATGATCTCGTTCCGCAGAGTGCATGCCTGAACTGGCAAAAAGTCGCCGCAGCGACGGCGATCACCCGTCAGTTTTCGGTTATTTCGGGCGGGCCGGGCACGGGTAAAACCACGACAGTGGCCAAGTTACTGGCAGCGCTGGTCAAGCAGGCACAGCACACCAGCCCTGACGGTGAATTACATGTACCAAACATTAAACTGGTTGCCCCTACGGGTAAGGCTGCTGCCCGTCTGACAGAGTCGATTGGTCTGGCAGTACAGTCGTTACCGGTTGAGCCGGAAGTGCGCCAACGAATTCCGACTCAGTCCAGCACGATTCATCGTTTGTTAGGCTCAGTGCCTAATCAGGTCGACTTTCGCCACCACCGGGGTAATCCGTTGCACCTTGATGTGCTGGTCGTCGATGAAGCCTCTATGGTCGATTTGCCCATGATGGCACGTCTGCTCGACGCCCTGCCACCGCATGCCAAACTGATTTTGCTCGGTGATCGGGATCAGTTGGCATCGGTTGAGGCGGGGGCCGTACTCGGGGATATCTGTGCCTTTTCGCACCAGGGATATAGCCAGGAACAAGGTCGGCTGCTGAGCTATCTGACAGGGTATGATTTTGCTCCGACCCAGCCAGGCACGGTCAGTAAAGTGGCTGATAGCCTCTGTATGCTGCGTAAAAGCTACCGTTTTCATGCCGAGTCAGGCATTGGTAAGCTGGCGAAAGCCATAAATGAAGGCAAGCCACATGATGTCGAAAAAGTGTGCCGACAAGGCTTTAGAGATATTAATAATTACCCGTTGAGTGCTGAAAGTTACCAGACCATGATTAATCTGACGGTGACTTTTTATCGTGATTATTTAGATGCGATTGAGCAGAAACAGGAACCGAAAGACGTCCTGAAAGCCTTTTCTAAAGTTCGTCTATTATGTGCATTACGAGAAGGTGATTTCGGTGTCGCAGGCTTAAACCAACGAATTGAACGTGAACTGGTTCGTATTGGTAAAATTCGTCCGACGGATGAAACCTGGTATGCAGGACGTCCGGTCATGATCACCCGTAACGATCATGGCTTAGGCTTGTATAACGGTGATATCGGTATTGTGATAATGGATCATAAGGTGACGCCTGATCAGCCGCATTTGCGGGTTTACTTTGAGATGCCTGACGGCTCGATACGCAGTGTGCTGCCCAGCCGGCTGCCTACGCATGAGACGGTATATGCAATGACGATCCATAAATCTCAGGGCTCGGAGTTTGCCGATACTTTGATGGTACTGCCGGCAGATTTCAGTCCGATATTGACCCGTGAGCTGATCTATACCGGTGTTACCCGGGCCAAAGAGAAGCTGCATCTTTTTGCTCAGCAAGAGGTGGTCAATCGGGCAGTGCGCTTACGTACAGAGCGAGCGAGTGGGTTGGCGCAGTTGCTGGCCTAGTTGATTTCAGGCGACAAAAGACGCCAGCAGTCTGTGCTGGCGTCTTTATGGCGAAGTCAAAGTTGCTCAGAGTGTTAGCGTTAAGATCTTTGACTTGCGCTGGAAGTTATACAGCGCTTTTTTCGCCATCGGTAGCTGTTCGACATTCGTTTCAATAAAACCTTGCTCACGGAACCAGTGCAGGCTGCGTGTGGTTAAAACAAACAGGTGTTTCAAGCCTTGTTCTTTGGCTTGCATGCGAAGCCGGTTAAGCAGCAATGCGCCGCGATCGCCGTCTCTGAAATCAGGATGCACCGCGACACAGGCCATTTCGGCCATTTTCTCTTCCGGGAAAGGATAGAGTGCAGCGCAGGCGATGATCAGACCGTCACGTTCAACAATTGTAAATCGCTCAATTTCTTGTTCCAGCTGCTCGCGGGAGCGCCGTACCAGGATCCCTTCTTGCTCCAGCGGATAAATAAGCTCTAAGATACCGCCAATATCGTCAATGCCCGCAGTGCGGACCTTTTCGGCACTGGCCATCACAATTTGGGTACCGATCCCGTCAAGTGAGAACAGTTCCTGGATCAACGCGCCATCTTCTTTATAGCTGATCAGATGGCTGCGAGGAACACCGGCGCGACATGCCGTGATCGCCCCGCGTAAAAAGCGTGCCGTGCCACAATCATCGTCATCGGCATCGACCAGGCGCTGTAAAGCCATTTCGGCTTCATTGGGTAACAGTTCAGAAGCCACTTCCCCCTGCTCGCTGAGCACCCCTTGTTCAGAGCAGAAGCCAATCAATTTGTCGGCCTTTAGCCGAATCGCTAATTGAGTGGCCACTTCTTCCGAGGTGAGATTGAAGCATTCTCCAGTCACTGAGCTCGCGACGGGGCCAAGCAGGACGATGGAATGCTGATCTAACTGGCGGTGAATACCATTGGTATCTATCCGGCGAATACGACCGCTATGACAATAATCGACGCCTTCATCAATGCCGAGTGGCTGCGCGATAATAAAGTTGCCACTGACGACGTTAATCTGTGCACCAGCCATTGGGGTATTGTTTAGCCCCATCGAGAAACGGGCAGTAATATCGAGCTGTAGCTGTCCCGCGGCCTGCTTAACCAGTTCTAAGGCCCGTTCGTCGGTAACCCGTACCCCGTTATGATAAGGCGTTGAATACCCTTGGCTGGTTAATAAATGCGAGATCTGGGGGCGGGCACCGTAAACCACCACAATCTGCAGCCCAAGGCTGTTAAGCAGTGCGATATCATTGACGATATTAGAAAAGTTACGATCTTCGATGGCCTCACCACCTAGCATAATAACAATGGTCTTGCCTATATGGGCATTCAAATATGGGGCCGATTGCCGAAAGCCTTTGACGAGTGCAGTGCTACGAAGCTTCAATTGATTACATCCATGCCGTAAGTAACTATGCATAAAAAATAAATGAATTCTCACAATTGTACAGATAGTAACGAAATATTTTTTGCGGTCATACCTACTCCCTCACTCTCTAATCACCTTAGTGAGAGTGAAAATGCTTTCAGGCTAGGTGATAAATTGAAAATTCAGTGACCTTGAATTGAAATTTAATGGACATAAGATCCCGTTATCGAATATCGGTCGTTAATATCGTTCCGGCTCTGTGATGGGGATCCGGTATATTACCGAGGTTATTGATGACGTATGAATGGCGATGAAAAAGGTTAGGCAACAAACATGGCAAAGCATATGTCTGGTATTGTTCACTGTGATAGGACTCATCTTCGCAGCATCACTGGCGTTAGGACTGGTTAAGGCTGACTTATTCCAACCTGAGCCGATTGCTCATATTTATGGCACCTGGGTTGAGCAGGAAGTGGCGCCGTATGCTGCCGACAGCTTTGAAATCCGACCTGCAGGGGTGTTCATTAACGGACGCCAGGTCAGTACCCACTTTGAATGGGATGGCAGTACTTTAGAGTACCGCCTGGGTGATGAAATTTATCTTTATATCTATTCATCTGAGAATCTGGTCCGGCAACAACCCGCGCATTATATTTCCACCTTCAGTCGTTAGAGGAAACCGGGTAAGTCAAATACCGTATGGTTTCCCCTGGCTTTACGATTCACCTATTCCGAAAATAAAACAAAGCCTTGACACAAAGCCTTACATAAAGTGTTAATTTCGCAAGAAGTTAACGCTTCCCAGCCGGGGAGTGTTTGCTAACATCAAGCATATTCAGCCGTCAGGCTCTTTTTCAAACTTATAGTAGGTTTCTACCGTGTTTCGTAAAGTTACAATCGCAATGTTAATTATTGGCTTAGCAGGGTGCGCTAAGCCGACTGATCGAGGCCAGCAATATATAGATGGCAATTTTGATCAGGTCTTGAATCCAGTGCCTACGGTAGAGTCAGACAAGTCGCGTGATTACAGTATGTTTGCCGAGCAGGTGGCGCAGGTGATAGCACGATCTTCGTCGATGACAAGTCAATACCAGGCGTTATATCATCAAATTGACCATTGGGCGAAGCAGAGTGGTGATCCCAGCCAGTTAGGTCAGTACGGTATTCAGATTGCTCAAATGGGCGGGGGGGATGAAAATGGCAATGTACTGTTCACCGGTTATTTTTCACCGGTTATAGAATTACGCCATCAGCCTGATGAGGTTTTCCATTACCCTGTTTATGGTATGCCGGTATGTGATGAGATCTGCCCGACCCGTGCAGAAATCTATCAGGGGGCATTGGAAGGGCAAGGGCTGGAGCTCGGCTACAGTGCATCGATGCTTGATGTGTTTATGATGGAAGTGCAGGGCAGTGGTTTTGTTCACTTCGATGATAACAATGAGTTGCAGTATTTTGCCTATAGAGGTAAGAACGACCATCCTTATGTCAGCATCGGCCGCATTTTGATTGAACGCGATGAAATACCTCGTGAGAAGATGTCACTAAAGGCGATTGAAGAGTGGGCCTCTTTGCAAGATGAAGCCACTGTGCGTGAATTGTTAGAGCAAAACCCATCCTATGTGTTTTTTCAGCCACAAAAGAGTCTCGATGTGATGGGAACGGCCGGTATTCCGCTGTTGGCACATGCTTCGGTCGCCGCGGATCGTGAGTATTTACCAATGGGAAGCGTGTTGCTGGCAGAAGTCCCTCAGCTCGATAGCGAAGGTAACTGGAACGGTCAGCATGTTCTAAAGCTGTTAATGGCGCTGGATACGGGGGGAGCGGTGAAGAAAAACCATCTCGATCTGTATCATGGTATGGGGGGGCAGGCGGGAACAGATGCCGGCCACTATAAGCACTTTGGCCGGGTATGGAAGCTGGGCTTGCAAGATAGCGGGACGGAAGCCCCATGGCTGTCTCCTGCGGCGACGAATTAATCCGGCGCCATGAACTCGCCCGGAAGCAGGGGCAACTGGACAATTAAGAGCAGAGCGCGTATAAAACGCGCTCATTCTTTATCTGAACGACTAAAAGTTATACGTCAATGACTATGCGTAAATTAGAAAATCCAGCCTCAGACAATTACAACCAGCGTTTTGGCGGCACCCGCCGTTTGTATGGCAACAGTGACGTTGAAATTCTGCGTGCCGCACACGTGTGTGTGATCGGTATTGGTGGTGTCGGCTCTTGGGCTGCAGAAGCGCTGGCGCGTTCAGGTATTGGCGAGCTGACTCTGATTGATATGGATGATGTGTGTGTCACCAACATCAACCGTCAGATCCATGCGATGACGGGTACGGTTGGTCAGAGTAAAATTGAAGTGATGGCGGAACGTATCAAGCTGATCAACCCGGAATGCCAGGTGAATCTGATTGATGATTTCATTACGCCGGAAAACATCCCTGAATATATCGACAGCCGTTTTGATTATGTGCTTGATGCCATTGACAGCATGAAACCAAAGGCGGCATTGCTGGCGTATTGTAAAAGTAACAAGTTCAAGGTGATCACCACCGGCGGTGCGGGTGGCCAGGTGGATCCGACGCAAATTCAAATTACTGATCTGACCAAAACCATTCAGGATCCGTTAGCCAAAAAGCTGCGTGATACCTTGCGTCGTCATCATAACTTCCCCAAGAACCCGAAGCGTAAATTCGGTATCGACTGTGTGTTCTCGACCGAGCAGCTGAAGTACCCGCAGGCTGATGGTTCGGTGTGTAATGTGAAAGCCACGGCCGATGGACCAAAGCGTATGGACTGTGCCAGCGGCTTTGGCGCGGCGACCATGGTGACGGCAACGTTTGGCTTTGTGGCGGTATCGCGCATTATTGCCAAACTGATTGAGAAGCATAGCAAGTAGATATGCGATCCGAGTAGCGAGACTCTAGTTTCTCGCTACTCGCTACTTTTCTCTGCTCTTGCCGAAGTGTTAGCCTTCCGCCAATGCTTTTATCTGCTCGACAATGGCTTTTAACCCATTGCCCCGCGATGGGCTGAGGTGAGCAATCAGACCGAGCTGGTCAAAATACCCATCGACATCGAATTCACGGATTTCCTCGGCGGTTTTGCCTTCATATGCGGCGAGTACCAGGCTGATCAGGCCACGGACAATGCGAGCATCAGAGTCTGCCGCGAAATGAAAGTAATTGCCGCGCGCTTCATGGGTTAGCCAGACCTGACTCTCACACCCGCTGACCCTTAACTGATCTTGCTTAAATGCCTCAGGCAATGCCGGTAGTTTCTTACCCAACTGAATCACATTGCGGTATCTGTCTTCCCATCCTTTGGCGGTCTGCATCTGCGCCACAATATCGTCAGCGGTGATCTCAGTACCAAATGGGTGTTGAGGTAGTGTCGCTTCTGTCATGAGTGTCCTTATAGCAAGCTACATGCTTTGTGGAGCGCGGCAATAAAGCGCTCGATGTCTTGTTCTGTATTATACAGGGCTAATGATACCCGCAGAGTACCTGTTAGCCTAAGGGCATCCAGCATTGGATGGGCACAGTGGTGGCCTGCTCGCAGGGCGATACCTTGTTGGTCCAATAAGGTGGCAATGTCTTGATGGTGTACGCCTTCGACGATAAACGAAAACAGGCTGGCATGATCTTGTAAGCCGACAATACGCAGATCTTCAATATCGGTGATGCCATCAATCGCCTTTTGCCGTAACCGCTGAATGTGCTGTTCGGCCCCTTCCCGGTCGAGTGATTGCAACCAGTCAATCGCCGAGGCCAGTGCCAGGCTACCCGCAACATTCGGGGTGCCGGCTTCAAACTTACCAGGCAGGGCTGAAAATGTGGTGCCGGCAAAAGAGACTTTTTCGACCATTTTTCCGCCCCCGTGCCATGGTGGCATGGCTTCAAGAATGGCTTGCTTGCCATAGAGCACGCCAATGCCGGTAGGGGCATAGAGCTTATGGCCGGAGAAGACATAAAAGTCGGCATCCATCGCCTGAACATCAACCGTTTCATGGACGATACCCTGAGCACCGTCAACAACGACGACGGCACCTTGCTGGTGGGCGGCCGCAATGATCTTTTCAATCGGGTTACGGGTGCCTGTCACATTCGTGATATGAGCGACGGCGACAATTTTGGTATTGTCGTTTAAGCGTTGGTGAAAGGCATCCATATCCAGCGTGCAGTCGGGTTTCATCGGGATCTTGACAACTTTTGCCCCGGTCTGCTCTGCCACCATTTGCCAGGGGACGATATTCGCGTGATGTTCCAGTTCACTCACGAGAATCTCATCACCGGCTTGCAGGTTCTGGCGCGCATAGGTCTGAGCAATGAGGTTGAGTGCTTCGGTGGCCCCCCGGGTCCAGATAATTTCGTTGCTAAAGCGGGCATTGATAAATTGCTGCACCGTGCTGCGGGCGCGTTCGAATTGCGCTGTCGCCGTTGCCGTCAGGCTATGACTGCCACGATGCACATTGGCATTGTGACCACTGTAATACTGCCGGATGGTTTCAATCACAACCTGAGGCTTCTGGGCAGTCGCGGCACTATCAAGATAAACCAGAGGTTGGCCATTACAGTCTTGATGTAAAGCCGGAAACTGTGGGCGAATTTGGTTGATATCAAATTGGGCAGTCATAGTGAGTCACATTGGATTATTTTAGGGGGCGATCATGCTAATTATTGGCGGTAAGAGCAAGCGGTTATCCCCATCCACCAGATAATTATACTGAAGAAGTGATTTTATCGTTGCCACAAAGGCGGGAATAAAAAAAAGCACTGTGTTGAGACACAGTGCTTAACAATAAAAACTTTGACGGATAGGTCAAAAAAACAGGAAGTAAATAGGTAGATTGACTACCAGTCCGGCACAACCCGGACAATATGCAAACACAACATCGCAGCATTGGCCTGTCGATAGTGCCAGAGAGCAAAATATCAGATGTTCAAGCCTTTGCTGCGCTCAGAATCATAGGGTTTCTATAGCACTTGAACAATGGACAATTTATAATGTTCGCCATAAAAAAAACTAATGTGTTGGCCAGTAGCGGAAAACTATGTCTAGACGATTACCACCACTCAACTCACTCAAGGTCTTTGAAGCGGCAGCCCGGCATTTAAGTTTCACTCGGGCTGCGGAAGAACTATTTGTCACACAAGCGGCGGTAAGCCACCAGATTAAAGCCCTTGAGGAGTTTCTCGGGCTGAAATTATTTCGCCGCCGTAACCGTTCATTGTTACTGACCGAGGAAGGGCAAAGCTATTTCCTCGATATAAAAGACATTTTTTCTGCTATCTCAGAGGCGACAGATAAGGTGCTTGAACGGGGGGCAAAAGGGGCGTTAACCATTAGTTTACCTCCTAGTTTTGCGATCCAGTGGCTGGTGCCGCGGCTGGCTGATTTCAATCAACACCATCCTGAGATTGATGTGCGAATTAAAGCCGTGGATCTGGACGAAGGATCGTTAACCGACGATGTTGATGTCGCGATTTATTACGGCCGTGGTAACTGGCCGGGATTACGGGCCGATAAACTGTATCAGGAATACTTGCTGCCCGTCTGCTCGCCGATGCTGCTAACCGGGCCTAAACCGCTGCGTACGCTCGATGATCTCAAGCTTCACACCCTGTTGCACGATACCTCGCGTAAAGAGTGGAAAAGCTATGTTCGCCATTTTGAGCTAACCGGTATGAACGTTAACCAGGGGCCTATTTTTAGCCACTCAACCATGGTGCTTCAGGCCGCTGTACACGGTCAGGGGATTGCGCTGGGGAATAATGTGTTAGCGCAACCAGAATTAGACGCCGGGCGCCTGGTCCGTCCCTTTGATGAAATACTGATGAGTAAAAATGCGTTCTATTTGGTGTGCCAGGAAAAACAAGCCGAGACCGGACGTATTCAGGCTTTCCGTGACTGGGTCCTAGCAAAAGCCGCCAGCGAACAAGAGGATATTACGGATGCCTAATACAGTACCGGTGACTGATGTCGAACAAGTATCCACATTGCCGACATACCTGATTGATGGCCCCCAGCAAGGCGAAGAGGCGATAGCGACCTTTCTATTTGCTCATGGTGCCGGAGCTGGGATGGATCACGAATTCATGACGGCGATGGCGCAAGGCCTCGCTAAGCATGACATCCGCGTTATCCGGTTTGATTTTCCTTATATGGTCAAACGCCGGGAAGACGGTAAAAAGCGTCCGCCTGATCGCCAGCCTAAGCTGTTGCTGGACTTCCAAAAGCATATCAATCATTTTGCTGACGGTAAGCTGGTGATTGGTGGTAAATCGATGGGCGGGCGTATGGCCAGCCTGATAGTTAGCGACATCGCGGCTGAGTCAGCTGAGGTGGAAAACTGCAGTGCGAACGTGCAGGGAGTGGCGTGTTTAGGGTTTCCTTTTCATCCGCCCGGCAAGCCGGAGAACTTTCGCGGAGAGCACTTAAAAGTCGCCACGTTACCGACCTTAATTCTGCAGGGAGAGCGAGATACCTTTGGTACCCGAGCTGAAGTTGAAGGCTGGCAGTATGCAAAATCGGTTTCTGTCAGTTTTTTACCTGATGGTGACCATAGCCTTAAGCCGCGAAAAGCGTCGGGGCATACCGAGCAGGGAAACCGCGAATTAGCGATAGAACAGTTAGCCGATTTTATTAAGGAGTGTGTGAGTGCCGGTTAAAATTATCTTACTTTTCGGAGCGTTAAGCGGTGCCGTAATGGTGGCGCTGGGAGCCTTTGCCGCTCACGGCCTGAAAGCTCAGTTGCCACCTTCTTTGCTCGATGTGTTTCAAACCGGGGTGCAATATCAGGCCTGGCATACGCTCGCGTTGATCGGATGTGGATTATGGGCACGCATTATGCCGACAAAAGCAGTACAATACGCAGCCCTGTTTTTTGCAACAGGAATTTTGCTCTTTAGCGGCAGCCTGTATGTGCTGGCGTTGACGGGAGTTAAATGGTTCGGCCCCATCACTCCGCTGGGGGGCATGTGTTTTATTATTGGTTGGGTAGCGCTTGCGGTGGCTGCCTGGCGTTCAGCTTGAGGGTTCAAAGTGAATCAAGTTATATTGTACTGTCGTCCAGGCTTTGAAAAAGAATGTGCCGGTGAAGTTCAAGACAAAGCGAACAAACTGGAGTTATATGGTTTTCCTCGGACGAAAAACAATACCGGTTATGTGGTGTTTGAATTTCATCAGCAGGGTGATGCCGAGAAATTCATTAAACTACAGCCTTTCTCTTCGTTAATATTTGCCCGGCAGATGTTTGCGGCAACAACGTTATTAACGGATTTACCGCAAGACGATCGTATTTCACCGATCCTTGAAGCGGTAAAAGATTTCCCTCGCTGTGGTGATCTGCGCATTGAAACGCCAGATACCAATGAAGCCAAAGAGCTGTTGAAATTCTGTCGTAAGTTCACGGTACCGCTGCGCCAGGCGATGCGTAAAAAAGAAGTGCTGTATGCGAAAGATAATGGATGGAAGCCAGTGCTTCATGTCTGCTTTATCGCCCCCGGCTGTTGCTATGTCGGTTACTCGCTATCGAACAACAACTCGCAGTTCTTTATGGGTATTCCGCGCCTTAAGTTTCCTTCCGATGCGCCGAGCCGTTCAACGCTAAAACTGGAAGAAGCCTTCCACGTATTTATTCCGCGTGAAGAGTGGGATGAGCGTCTGGCTTCCGGTATGTGGGCGGTTGATCTGGGTGCTTGTCCGGGGGGCTGGACGTATCAGCTGGTTAAGCGCTCGATGTTTGTACATGCGATCGATAACGGTCAGATGGCGCAGAGCCTGATGGATACCGGCCAGGTTAAGCACCATGAAGTGGATGGCTTCAAGTTTGAGCCGCCACGTAAGAATGTGACCTGGATTGTCTGCGACATGATTGAGAAACCGGCACGGGTTGCTCACCTGATGGGTGACTGGTTGATCAAGGCCTGGGCAAAAGAAGCGATCTTCAACCTCAAACTGCCAATGAAAGGCCGCTACGATGAAGTGCTGCAGGATATTGAAAACCTGAAGCATTACCTGATCCAAAATGGTGTGAAATTCAATCTGCAGGCGAAGCACCTGTATCATGACCGAGAAGAAATCACGGTCCACATCCAGCGTTTGGACAACCGTTCCCCGCATTAATGTTGAGACTGAACAATACTTGCCATTGTTGCTAAAGCGGGATTTCGTATCACGAGTGTTAAGTGAGTTCAGATAGACAATGCTGAAATACAAAAAAACGCCATCATTGCTGATGGCGTTTTTTATATCAGCGGGAGCGGCGATGATTAGCTTTGTGGCTGGTAGCGGATATCCTGCAGATTGAAGCCAAGCTGCAGATCTGTTTTCAGGGTGGCAACTTGTTTCGATGCGATGGCCAGATCATGATGCTCATCGACTTTTTTCTTCCACTTTGGCAGCAGTTCATCGGCGGCAATCATCGTTTCAAGATCAGGGTAAAGTGCCAGTAATTCGGCGGCAGCTTTCGGGCCGATACCGGGAATGCCGGGGATTTTACTGGAGCTGATCCCCGCTAATCCCCAGTAGTCAGGCAGTTGTTCCGGCTTCACCCCATACTCTTTTTCGACAAAGGGGCTATCGAGCCAGCGCTGCTGGAAATAATCACGCACCCGTAAAGTCGGGCGCAACAGCTGGCAGTAGCCTTTATCGGTTGAAATAATGGTCACCTGCTCCCCCCTGTCGGCGACTTTCAGTGCCAGTGTGGCCACTAAATCATCGGCTTCATCGCCATCCGATAACAGTGAGTCGATTCCCATGGCCATAAAGGCATCCTGTATCGCCTCCATGCCTTCAGCTAGTTCAGGCGGCATCGGCTTGCGGCCTTCCTTGTAGTGAGGCAGGAGCTCGGCACGCCATCCCCGGTCGTCGCTATGATGGTCAAAGACCGCCACAATGTGCGAAGGGATACTACTCTTAATAATCTTGCCTAATGCCTGGCAGCAAACGCGGGCGGTATTTTGCACATCCGGCTCACCGGGTTGGGCCGCATGAACACGACGAATAAGGTTTAGGGCATCAATAACAACAAGATGGATAGACATAACAACGACTGACTTTGATAAGAATAAGGGCGATACAGGCCCTTATTCTATACCTAAACCACCTCAAGATGCGAGATGGTTTGGGTGTTCCATTGCCGCGAGAGCGTGTAACCGCTGGGTGGGTTATTTTCCGTTTGGCTGGGAAGTGATGATCTCATAGCAAGGCTCATACTGGGTGCCTGGCAACTTCATTCGTTGCTGTACAACGAAATTCTTCAACAGTTTGTCCATACGCTTCATCAGTGCGATATCGCCATTGATCTTAAACGGCCCTTTTCGTTCAATGGCACGGATCCCGTCTTCTTTGACATTACCGGCAACGATGCCAGAAAAAGCGCGCCGCAAACTGGCGGCGAGGTGCTCCGGACGTTGGTTGGTGTGTAGATCCAATGTCGACATTGAATCGTGGTTTGGTTCAAACGGTAACTGGAATTCCGGCGGAATTTTCAGTGACCAGTTAAAGCTGTAAGCATCGCCAGTTGCTAAGCGGTGCTCTTTAATCAACGGCATTGATGCCTTCATGACCTGGGCGACTTTTTCCGGATCATCAATAATAATATGGTAATGTTTTTGGGCTTCTTCCCCTAGGGTGTCCTTGATGAAGGCATCAAGGGTGCGGAAATACGCTTCACTTTCTTTTGGCCCGGTCAATACCAGAGGCATTGGCTGATCTGCATTTTCCGGGTGCATTAAAATCCCCAGAATATAGAGCAACTCTTCTGCCGTACCGGCTCCGCCGGGGAAGATAATAATGCCGTGCCCGACGCGGATAAAACCTTCGAGGCGCTTTTCGATGTCAGGAAAAATCACCAACTCGTTAACAATCGGATTCGGTGGTTCAGCGGCAATGATTGACGGCTCGGTCATGCCAAGAAAACGGCTGTTGCCATAACGCTGCTGGGCATGACCGATAGCCGCGCCTTTCATTGGCCCTTCCATCGCACCGGGACCACACCCCGTACAGATATTCAGTTCACGCAAGCCCAGTTCCTGACCGACTTCTCGGGTGTATTGATATTCGATCGGATTGATCGAATGACCACCCCAGCATACAACGATGTTTGGATCTTCGCCCGAATGCAACATCTGGGCGTTACGTAAGATACTGAAAATAAAATTGGTAATATGGATAGTGCTGGTTAGGTTGAGGTTATTGTGCTGCTGTACATGCATGTTAACGTAGACGATATCACGCAGTACCGCGAACATATGCTCCTGAATTCCACGGATAATGCGGCCATCAACAAAGGCATGTTCTGGCGGGTTGATCAGTTCGAGCTTGATGCCGCGCTCACGGCGCATCACATTGACATCAAAACTTTTGTGTTTTTCCAGCAGCTCTTTTGAATTATCGGTGTGGCTGCCAGAGTTTAAGACTGCCAGTGAACAGTTTCGATACAAGCGATACAGATCACTGGATGCAGTGGCTTTCAGGCGGTCAACTTCGAGTTGCGAAAGCAGCTCCATGGATCCGACTGGACTGATATGAGTAATCATAGTTACCTCCCTGGTCACGATGAAACGGCGTTGGTGACGTCGTAAGAGAAAATCGTAGAGTAATACCCATGGGCATTAATGTTCAGTTAGTTGCTTAGGTGTCTAATACCATCAGTAAAAGTGCCAGTTATGCTGGTAGTGATTTGTCAGTAATCGCGTGCTTTCTATTTGCTCCAGAACGACATGGTGGCGAGTTGAACTAAGGCAGGAGTCAGTTGAAGATATATTAATCGGTATAAATATCAGTTAGGTATAAAGGTTGCTGCAGATTGTTAATAATTAACCGGTTGCTTTTACCATACACAGGGATAGCGGATTTGACCAGAGTTCGGTGAAAATTGGTCTTAGGGTTATAAAATCCAGATCAGGCGGTTACGGCCGGCACTTTTCGCACTGTAGAGTGCTTTTTCAGTACGTTCAATGATATCGGTCGGCGTATCGTTACCTTCAAATAAGGTGGCACCAATCGAGATTGAAATAGTGACATTTTGATCCCGGAAGCGGAAAGGCAATTGCGAAATTGACTCACGGATTTTGTTAAGACGTTTATTCCTTTCTTCTTCACTGACATCAGGCATGATCACGACAAATTCATCGCCGTCAAAGCGGGCGATGAAGTCCGTTTCTTCGAGGCACTGATGGATAGTGCGGGCAATGATCTTTAATGCTTTATCACCGGCTATATGGCCGTAACTGTCATTAATGTCCTTGAAATCGTCGAGATCAATCAATGCAACGCACAGCGGATGCTGATAGCGTAGCCAGCGACGATATTCATGTTCAAGGCGATCATTCAGTGCGGCACGGTTATAGACTTTTGTCAGGTGGTCGAGAAACATTTTACGTTCCTGATCATTGAGGCGCTGACGGTAATCCAGTGTTTGCTCAAACAAGGTGGTAACTTTATTCTCGTTATAGCTGAGTTGCTCAATCAGCATTTTTTCTCGTTTTTCCAACGCGCGGTTGCGATCGACCAAGACCTGTAACTCTTTCGTCAGTACGGTTAATGTCGGGCGCCAGCTTTCCAGGTTTTTTTGATCTTGCAGGCCTTGTTTGACAGTATTGATGACCGTCGCCAGTTCGGTGGTGAGCTCACCGTGATGTGCGTATAAGGCCGATGTCTGCCCAACATTTTGATTAGTGGTTTTTTGCAGTGTGGCCAGATCGCTGTTCACCGAATCTAAGAACTTCTGTGAGGAACGACGTTCCTGGTGGGTGCCATTGAGTACCAGGCGTAAGACTTCCAGCGACAACTCAATCAGTGTCTGTGGCGGTACACCGATCAATAATCGGTTGCGGATGGCCAGCAGTTTATCGCCGGATTCGCCATCAAAATCCAGCTCGGTGATTAAATGCTGCAGTTCATTGGTCAGCTGAAGCTGCAAATCATGATCTAGGGTGTCTTTAAGCGCCAGATTATCATTAGATGTTGATATCAGCTTCACCGAGCGCTCATACAATTCCAGTAAGCGCAGAATACGTTGGTGATTGTGGGCGAGGCTCTCTGACTTGGCACTGAGAATATTGCGCAGTTCTCGCTTGAGCTGGGCAGGTAAACCGTGGACCCGTTTCAGCGTTTCACCACTCCGGTGAATCTGTTGATCGAGACGCTGGTTTTCTTTTTCTGTGAATCCCGCTTGGCGGGTTACTAAGCGTTCAATAACAGCCAGACGGGGAATGAGTTTACTGATGTCTTTGGGTTGGTCGAGTTCAGTGCGAAGTTCAATCAGCTTAGTGTCCAGCTCACAGTCCAGTCCGCGACAGGCGACAGATAAACGAGTGATCAAGCGCTTTAAGATTACAATCTCACGGCGAGACTTCAGCGAAGCATCGCGATAAGACAATTGAGCTTGGTCCAAGCGCTGCTTCAATTTACTCACTTCCGAAGCAACGGCATTAATGTCAGTCACGTTGTTGATGAATTACCCAAAAACATAAAATTAACCTTTTTAATGAGTCGTTTACTCAGGACTGTTTGAGCCATGTTAGCAAAAAACGTGCTTGGCGTTTAGCTGTTATCGGCGTGATGATAGATAACGCTATTAGTTTAAATGACATTTTTGTCTGAATCGTGATCATTGTTCCAGTTGAACTCTTTTGCCGATGAACTCTGCACTTTGACCAGTCCATTAGCGATGCCCTGAATACAGGCTTTACGAATATTATCAGATGCGAAACTCGCGGCCGGCGCGGCATCAATCGCACTCAGGTGCACCCACTGGCTACCTTGTTCAGTCTTGCTGTTAAGGCGTGCGGCGTTAGCGGCCATTAGCAGGATATCTATCAGCTCCTGATCATTGATGGCGGTATAAGCGCGAGGCAAAAAGGGGTATTCGGCCATACCGATTCGAACGCGTGAGTCGAGTTGACGTTCAATCATGAAATTATCGACCAGTTGCTGGATAGAGTCAGCCAATTGCTTTGGTTCTGTATTTAAGCGCGAGTTAGGCTCAATATACAGGAACATCGCGTCTGAAAAGTGATAGAGGCGTGCCGGTTTGCAGATCTGCTCTTTCAGATAATCACCGAATTGACGTTCAACTTCTAAGCCGTGCTGATAGCCATATTGCAGGTGAAGGTGCTTTAAAAAAGGGACTTCAAATAACGCAAATCGCAGGCGATCACTCAGTGGCTCATTAATAATTTCACCTAAATGCCATTGTTCAAAGTTAGCACTGCTCTGTTGCAGCGAGTTTGGCAGGCGGGCATTGAGCATTCTCAGGTTGCGTAATCCACTACGAGGGTGGGTATAGAATTCAGTACGTAAAATACTCAGTCTTTTTTTCAGTTGCTTGACTGTCTGGTGCCAGCGGATGAGAAAAATGGTTAGTAATGTAATGACACAGAGTAAAAACAGGCTGACTTTCTTTTGTTTATATATCGATTTTTCATTTTGAAATTGCTGACGTTCCATTTCTTCAAGCTGCAGGGAGCGCTCCAGCATCCGTTGCTGTTGCTTGAATACGTCAACATGACTTTTGAGCTGGCTTTCTTGCTGGCTGGCAAAAAGCTGCTCATATCGTCGCTGGCTTAACAAGGCATTATAGTAGTCGTGCTGTTTTTCGAAAGTCTCAGAAAGAATAGACTCTCCCTGAAGTTGAAGTTCCCGTAGCCCTGTGCGGCTGGCTGAAATCAGACCGGCCTGCAGCGTAGATATTGCCTTTTCCAGGCGACCTTCGGCCAATTCAAGCTTGCCTTGCAGGATTTGGACTTCGGCCTGGATGGTTTCATTGCTTGCTTGCTGGGCAAGTTGACGGGCTTGCTGAAGATACTGTTCTGCTTTGGGGTAGTTGTATAGATGCAGATAAACCCGGGCGATACTGAGTCGCAGGCGGGCTGAACGAATATTATGCCGCAGTTGATTCTCCTGATCTAATGCATTGAAATAATGCACCAAAGCAAGGTTGTAACGACTTTGTTGCTCATAGATTGAAGCAATCAGCGCTAATGTCTTGGCCAGCGGTTGGGTGTGTTGGTAATGCTCGAAAAATTCACCGGCGAGGGTGGCGTGTTCCAATGCTTTATCAAAGACATTGCGCTGTTCAAATAACATTGCAAGCTCGTAGTTTGCGAGTGCTATTTTTGCTTTGTTTTCGCTCTCAACAGCCAGCCAGTATCCACTCAGCAGGCGGTCTAGTGCTAAATCGTAGTGTTTCTGTTGCAGGTGGTGATGGCCGATCGTAAGTTGATAAGTGATCTGCTCTTCCTGATCGTCCAAATCCGTCAAAAAAAGCTTGGCCTCGGCAAACAGTTTTTCTGCCCGGTCATTATTATCGAGAGCGGATTCGATGACGGCACGCTGCATCGCCGATTGATATTGCAGAACTTTAATCTGAGTCGTGAGTTTCAGCGGCTGCGACTGACTGATATCTTTATCAACCTGATCCAATATGCTGAGAGCAATAGCGCTGTTTTTAAGATTGTCCCAGTATATTTTGGCATGAAGGAGGCGTGTTTCAAAAATGGTATAGGTGAGTCCATGACTGGTGGCCAGTGCTTCTGCTGATTCAATGGTACTGATGGCTTTTTCTGTCTGGTTTAACAGCGAGTATGCCTGCGCTTTGATCTGCAGCGCGTTGATTGTATTCAGCGGGGTGCGAACCGTATGGTCAGTCTCGTCATTAACATGAACGCGCGACGATTCCTTTGGCTCACTTAAGCGACGTTGGCTTAAATAACGATTGGCGGCTTCCAGTGCTTGTTCCGGGCTGGTTTGTAATAGCTCACTAGCGTCGGTCAGAATGGGGGTTGTATAGATTTTCGCATGCGCGCTAAAGGAACCAATCAGGATAACTATTATACTTATCAGCCAGCGGCGAAAACTCATACTATCTCTTAAACCACAATAAACACAGAGGCCTAATATTACTGGGTTGAAGAATCAAGTCCAGCAAAGTACACGTTTTTGCCGGACTTATTACCTAAATTTTGTCGTCTGGTAATTACTGACGAGCTAAGCGGAAGTTATCGCTTGGCGTTTTGCCTTGATTGGTACGGTAAGGATTGATATCTAAGCCGCCACGACGGGTATAACGCGCATAAACGGTCAGCAATTCCGGCTGGCAGAACTTCATGATATCCGTGAAAATACGTTCAACACATTGCTCGTGGAATTCATTATGGTTGCGGAAAGAGACCAGGTAGCGTAGTAGTTTTTCGCGATTAATACGCTTGCCTTTATACGAGATCTTGACGCTGCCCCAGTCGGGCTGACTGGTGATCAGGCAGTTGGATTTTAGCAGGTGGCTATTTAGATCTTCGGTTACAACCTCTTCTTCAGTTGCTCCCTCAAGATAACTGGCATCAAATTCATAATTGGTGATTTCAATATCTTGATCATCGATACATTCGCCACTGAAATTGACAATCGGCTGGTCATCAAAATCGGCTAAAGGCTGAATAGTGACATCGACATCTTCACCGGCACACTGGGTTAAATCTTTCTGAAGCACATCCGCCACTTCCTGCCAGCTTGCAAATTTAGTTTGGTTGAAGCTGTTTAGATATAGCTTGAATGACTTCGATTCAATCAGGTTAGGGCTGCTGGCTGGTAGGCGAACCTCACCAATGGCAACCTGGGGCAGGCCTTTGCTATTTAACCAGGAAAGCTCATACAGTGTCCAGATGTCATAGCCAGTAAATGGCAGTGTTTCGCCAAGTGCCAGATCATCACGGTTCAGGCTGCGCGGAACAGGCTGAAGAAGAGTGGCATCATACTGGTCTTTGTATTCCGTACCTTGGCCTAGGGTTAAACCGGCTAATTCTTTCGCGTCTTGATATTTGCTCATACTGTCCTGGACACTCTTGGATTAGAATAGACAAAGTTTACTTAATCTTTTGTGAGGTTGCGAATGAATCATCCGGTTGCGGTGGCTTTATCTGAATTTTCCACCCGTTTTTTGCAAGCATGGTGTGATGCCGGTCAAGGTTTTCCACGAAGCAGTGACTTGGTCGGCTTGGTCTCGCCATGTGTAAAGGCCGACGATGGCGATGAAGTGAGCTGGACTCCGGTTGCACGAAATCCGATGGGGGATCTTACCGGGGTCGAAAAAGGGATAGAGCTGCGTCTGCATGACGACATTACCGCTTTTTACGGTGCGCAGTTTAGCGGTGATATGACAGCCAGGTTCCAAGGGGAAGGTCACGATATCGAGTTTGACTTGCTTCAGGCATTCAGTGAAGAAGATGTGCAGCGCCTGCAGGAAAATATTTTGGGGCATTTGGTCACTCAGCGCCGTTTGAAGCTGAAGCCCACCGTATTTATCGGCGTATTAGAAAAAGAAGATCAAGTCATCGCTATCTGCAATATGACCGGCCAGGTGGTATTGGAAACCTTAGGGAAAAATATACGTGAGGTTCTGGCGCAAGATGTCGCGAGCTTTCTGCGTCAGTTAGAGCCTGTAGTAAAAGAGGCCTGATCGATGTATATAACTGAACTGGACTTTGAGGTTTATTGTGACACCTCGCTGGGGGCCGTTGAGAAAGCGATCAACTATTGTTTGGACTGCCTGCGTTACAGCGGTCAAATTATTGGTCGTGAGCTGCCGATAGCAATGAATGGTGGCAACTTTGTCGCCAGGGTTGTTTGCCCTGAGGCGAACAGTCTTCATCCTGACTTCCATAGCCCTCAGGTGAAACAGGCTTTTGACCAGCTGAGTGAATTTGGTCTATTGCGACCGAAAGTGAAAGTCATTGGTGAGGATATGAATTCGGATCCCAGCGATGAATGTGAAAAGCCAGGCTGGCAGATTTTATATACCAGTCATTTACATACCTGCTCACCGATCCGTTGTGGGGAACATTTCCAGCCGGTACCTCTATATCGGTTGCCTTCACTTGAAAATGGCGATCAGAAGCCATTGATCAAATGGCAGGAAGACTGGTGCGCTTGTGATCAACTCCAAATGAATGCTTCAGTGGCTGAACAGCCTACATTGCTTGAAATCAGCTCCAGCAAAAGTATTCTGTTCCGCCGAGGTTGGGATTTATGTCGCCGTATGGAAGCGGTAAGTGAGATCCCGACATATCTGTATATCTATCGCGTTGGTGGTGAAGGTAAAGAATCAGAGCAAGCACGGGTGTGCCCTGTTTGCGGTGGTGATTGGGCGCTGGACGAGGCATTGCATGAGATATTTGACTTCAAGTGCGATGAATGTCATTTGGTGAGTAACTTGTCGTGGGATTTTAAGGATTAAACATTCTGGACTGCGGTAATACAGGCGGCTATCGATAAATCTTATTGATAGCTGATTCTGAAGAGCTTCAGGATATAACCAAGCCATGCTTTTCCGCTCGGTTGGGCCTATCAGCTAAGCAGAAAATCTCAAACTATCAAGTGTTCTGTAACGACTGATATTGTTATTCACACCGTAATTGACCGTGTGACAAGTTTTTTCAATCAGTCTTTTCTGAAAGATTTAATGCGGCAGTATGTGATTTAAAATATAAAATATAACTGGAGGGGAATAAAAGTACTAAAAGGAAATGGAAAAGTTACCAATAAGTTGATTGCCGTTATTAATGATATTGCCTTCACATGTTTTCTCACAATACGAAAGTTTAATATCCATATTATCGACGTTACCTTTCATTAGAATATGGCGTAATAAGACATCACTATTTAGTTGATGTATTAATGCATCCCACGAAATATTACCTTTTAAAATATTAAAGTTCACAATCATTTAATTACCTTTATTTTTGTTGTATTGTTTTCTTGGCGACCTTGCTGAAACCAAAATCGTTTTCGACCTATTGAACGAGACATAAGTACCCTTGTCTTAATTATCAGAATGATAAAAACAGAATAAGTTAAAAACCTAAAATTGTAATTAAATGTCTGATGTTTAAGTTTGATGGTTTTATTTATAATAATACTGCGAAGTAAATAAGGAACGTAA
Source organism: Photobacterium sp. (assembly GCF_057456235.1). Classification (NCBI taxonomy): domain Bacteria; kingdom Pseudomonadati; phylum Pseudomonadota; class Gammaproteobacteria; order Vibrionales; family Vibrionaceae; genus Photobacterium; species Photobacterium sp. The sequence continues at coordinate 36,291 of NZ_JBVCPH010000017.1, forward strand.
CGACATATACAAAAAGCAGATGTAAGAAATGTTTATATTTTCTAATGTACGGTATAAATAATTGGTTGATAGTTATTAAAAGTGACGTAAATGGTCATGAGACCATTTACGCCGACTTACAAAATTATAGCGCTACTACGTTAGAAGCTTGAGGGCCTTTTTGGCCTTGCTCTACTTCGAAAGAAACTTTTTGGCCTTCAGCCAGAGTTTTGAAACCTTCAGAAGCGATTGCACGGAAGTGAACGAATACGTCAGCACCGCCGTTGTCTTGAGTGATGAAACCAAAACCTTTATCTTCGTTAAACCATTTTACTAGACCAGTTGTTTTATTAGACATTTTTTGTCCCTTATATATTTAAATTCATAAAGTGATCGCGATAATGCGATGCGCTGAAAGCTTGAATTATTGAATGTGACGACGAAGCTAAGGGAAACACTGAGGATAACAACAATAACGAAGAAATTCTAAGGTTTTACTTTTACTTGATGTTTCATTAATAACTCTGAACAACAGAGCGAGATGGATAATACCGTAGTATCGATTATTGTAAAGGTTTATTTGAAGTTTATTTAAAAACATTAAACCCAACACCAACGCTGAAGTGTGACATCCCCGCGTTCGAGACGGGATCTGTGTGGCCGTATAGATTTCAACATCATATTATGGCCTTTTCTGCGGCGAGGGCACCTGTCAGGTGCCCCCTTGTTTTAGTTGTTCTCTAAACGCGCTAATCGGGTGGTCAGTTCGGCAACTTGCTGTTCGAGTTGTTTGATGCGTGCTTCGGTAGTGAGTGTCGGCGCTGTTTTTTGAATATTCGGAACCTTGGCGTTTTTCTTCCATGCTTGCAGCGCTTTAATAATTACCGGTATTGGCAGCGGATCAGCCAGTCTGGCTTTGATTAAGGCGACTGAGGGCTCTTTGCCCTCTGCGATAAGTGACGTAATAACCTGTTCTAACGCTTGGGTGATGTCTGACATTTTAACCTTGATCCCTGTGGCCTACTTGTTTCTGAATATATGGCTATTTTCGTAGCAAAGTATCGAGTTGATCAATGACTTCACACCAGTCGGCGTCCTGTTCCTGGGATTCTTTTAAAAAACGTTGCTGAGATGGTTGTAAAAAACGGGCTTCTATCAATTTTTCGTGTTGTTCAAGACGGTGTTCGGTGAGGAAGTTTTCAATAAATTCCTTTGAGTTGTTTAACCCAAGTTGACTGAAAAGGCTCGGTAAGTCGTGATTGAATGTTTCCATTATTATTCCCTCAGCAAATTAATATTATACTCAAACCACCTCAAACTGCAGGGTTTAGCGAGAATTCATTGGTTCATATCACAGCTGCCATTTGGGTGAATCGTGTTTCTAGATAAGTATAGTGAGGGGGGATCCAAGCAACAAGTCGACCTGATTTCTGCTGCTCTTGTAAGAGATCTCTTACAAAGGCGTAGGAAATGCTTAGCTTGACGGTAGGGTATAATGGTAAGTGTGAAAATTAATTCGTTTTTTATCAATTGCTTGTGTGTTAATTGTATTCTTTGTTCTTAACGCTCTATCAGAAAAGCGATTTCCCTATCTTGTTCAGAATTGGAAAAAGGGTAATCTTATTGGTGTCGGAAGGAACTGACCGGAACGGAACAGGAAATAGCCAAGGATTATGGCAGTCTCAGGATGAGGCCGGTATGTCAGGATGATGCATCGAACATGGACTGTGAAGGGAACAACCGAAGGACCGGTTAATAGTAAGTAGGATACTTACTGGTCAGGATCACAAATGGACCACTTCAGGATGAAGTCAGGGACACCTCTGGGATAGAGGTATAAAGGAACACTTCAGGACGAAGTAAAGGATACCTCCAGGAAGGAGATGAGAGTTGATGCCGGATGTATCGACGGGTCAGGAAGGCCGAAGGATCTCTTCTGGACGAAGAATAAAAGGAATACGCTGAAGGATACAGCGGTTCAACGGAATGATGCAGGGAGCACTCTCGTAGCCGGATTGCTACAAGTAAGACCTAAGGGCGCGACGCAAGTCGCGCCCGTTTTTATGCGTAGAATACGCCCCCGCACAATCACACTTCTTTCGGTTGCGCATGGAATTTTCATGCTGACTATTTTATTTTTTTCAAATAAATCGCCATCTATATCGTCAAAAGGGTATTCATTGAGTTTTTAATGACCCGTAGCCTGGGAGTCATCATCTCTTTTATCTCGCATCCGTGTGAGAGATCTCTTACAAAGCTGTGGGAGATACAGGAAAAATAAACGGGCAGATCACGGACTTACATCTTCAAGTTGTTGAATACAAATAAATTAAATTGTTTTCTCTTAATGTGCACTTTTTCCTCGCCGATACAATTGTTTGCCCGAGGGTTCTTTTCTTCACGATTGCGCGTAATCTTATTGGTGTCGGAAGGAACTGACCGGAACGGAACAGGAAATAGCCAAGGATTATGGCAGTCTCAGGATGAGGCCGGTATATCAGGATGATATATCGAACATGGACTGTGAAGGGAACAACCGAAGGACCGGTTAATTAGTAAGTAGGATACTTACTGGTCAGGAAGACAAATGGACCACTTCAGGATGAAGTCAGGGACACCTCTGGGATAGAGGCATAAAGGAACACTTCAGGACGAAGTAAAGGACACCTCCAGGACGGAGAAGAGAGTCAGTACTGGATGTATTGACGGGTCGGGATTAGACCAAAGGACAACTTCAGGACGAAGAATTAAGGAATACGTCGAAGGATTACGGCGATTCAATGGAATGATGCAGGGAGCACGATAGTAGCGGGATTGCTGCAAGTAAGACCTAAGGGCGCGACGAAAGTCGCGCCCGTTCTTGTTTCTGGCCGAGTCCTGAGACGAGAAGCGAGTCCACTTCTCTGCCAGACCCCAGACTCTAAAGCCCTTCAGTTTCCGGCATACGATGCGGTGGCACATGAATGCGCATCGGTCGGAAGCCTTTCATGACCACATAACCTTGATATGCGTCATGACCATCAGCTGAAAACTCAAACAGGTACACTGTTTGCCATCCCCAGTTGCCTTTCTGATCCTTGAGCTTATGAGATCCTCTCGCGGTACTGAGTAACTGTAACCTAAGGGTGTTACAGCGCTGTTCTATAAATTTTTGGGCCAATTCAGTTTGTCTGCGCTGCTGCCAGAACAGGTAAGCGCCGAAAGTGACCAAAAGTATTGCAAGTAAGTTATCCATTTCTGAGTGGCTGTCCTTCGTGCGGCAGATGCCGATTGGTATTGTTACTGACCACGAGCATGTTGCTGAAGTTGTGTAATCGCTTCAACTAACGCCGGGTTAGCTTGGCTATGAAGCACCTGCAACATGATGCCACGCAGTAAAGGCAACATAACAAGGTCGGTAAACAGTTGGTTAAACAAGGCTTGATCTTTGGTTTCAGCTAAACGAAGCAGGAACAGGCTTGCCGTGTCAGTGTTCGCAAGGCCATTCCAGCAGCGGCCGGCTATTGCCACTAAGACTTCTGGGTGGCAAAGCACTGCTTGCTGTAACAGGTGATCTAATTGCTCTGTCAGTGTTTCACTGTTGCTGCCAGCCAGAGAGCGGATCAGTGCGGCGACTAAGAAGAGATCAGGCTCCGCCGATGCGGTTTCTGTTAGTAACCGCTCACTTAATCGCTGGCTAAGACTATCTGGAATATCACCATGCTCCAAGCAGCCGAGTAATGCATAGAGTGGTGTCATTGGCAGATTATTCACCGCTTTTCGCAGTAAAGTGCTGTTATTTTCTTGCTTCATCCGGGCACAAACATCAGCCAGACCTTGTAGACCGACACCTTGCCATTGGTCCCAGCCTAGCGCACCGCTTAAGAAGTGTTGGGCATGTTCGTAATACTGGCTTGCAGGCAGCGAAATCTGTTGACGAAGTTGGGCATGAAAAATGGCCATCTTGTCATCATTAGGCTTAAACGTGTATGGATTTTGGGCTAGTTTCTGCTGTTCTTCTTCTGTTGGTTCTGCATTCAGGGTCGCCCCCATCGCTTCGATAACATACTTGATGAAATCGCCCACCGCGGCTTGCTTTAATAAACCACGCTCATCCAATGGCAAGCGCAAGAACCAGATCCATGGGGGATTACCGTTCTGCCAAAAAGAGATGGAAAGGTGGGCATGTTGCTGCAACGGCCATGGATAAGGTTGGCGATTTTCTTCAACCGCCTTAAATTGCTCGATATCAATTTCGCTGACACGGCGACCAAGATCGAAAATCTTGTACTGACAACCGGCATTATCCAGTAACTGGGTGAGGGTATGAAATGTATCCATGGACATAGCTATCGCTCCTAAATCTGAATCGAGAGTATATCAAAGACAACAATTAACTGACTATTCAATTACGTCCATCGCATTGTCTGATTTCACCATGGTAATGGGCGATAATAGGTAACATGTTGGGGGTAGGGAGTTGAGGTGGTATCCTTGCGCGCCTATTTCTTGAAGAGCAGAATCATGGATAAATATCGTCATAGCCAGTTGTTGTTAGAAAAGCTTGAGGTTGTCATGCATGAAGCTGGCCTTTGGGAAAGTGTTGCACCAAGTCAGGCTTCGTTGGCGAGTACAGAACCGTTTGCGGTTGATATGCTAACCTGTAACCAGTGGTTACAATGGATCTTTATTCCTAAAATGACTCGGCTCGTCACGATGCAACTGCCTTTGCCGATGCATTTTGAACTTTCACCTTATGTTGAAGAAGCGATGAAGCATAATAAGGATGTTGACTCCATAATTCGTATCACAGGCGAATTAGATAACCTGTTTAAGGCTCAATAATCGATGGAATTAGAAATTCTTTTTCAGGACCAATATTTGGTCGCAGTTAATAAACCGGCAGGTATGTTGGTACACCGCTCTTGGTTAGATAGCCATGAAACGGTCTTTGTGATGCAAACACTGCGCGATCAGCTAGGTCAGCATGTTTTTCCGTTACATCGATTAGACCGCCCGACTTCGGGGGTACTGCTGTTTGGTTTATCCCGTGAAATTGCCGCGTTAATGATGCCGAAATTTGCCGGACGAGAGATCCATAAAACCTATCATGCTGTCGTGCGCGGTTGGATCAAGGAAGCCGCGGTATTGGACTACCCTCTAAAGAAAGATCTGGATAAGATCGCGGACAAAAATGCGGTTGAAGAGCAAGAAGCCCAAGAGGCGGTAACGGCATACCAACCGTTGGCCACTGTCGAAACGGATATTCCGGTAGGGCGCTATGCCACAAGCCGGTATTGTCTGGTAGAAATGAAGCCGGAGACAGGGCGTAAGCATCAGCTGCGTCGCCATATGCACCATTTAAGCCACCATATTATCGGTGATGTCAATCATGGTGATGGTCGCCATAACCGTATGTTCCGTGAAAATTATCAATGCCATCGTCTGATGCTGCATGCATCACGGCTGCAGTTTGACCATCCTGTAACTGGTCAAGAGATTGATATTCAAGCTGATGTTGATGAAACATGGCTACGTGTTATGGCTGCGTTTGGTTGGCCTGCAGACTTATTAACAAGTCAATAATAAAGCGGTGATCGGCTGTTTTAATGAGGTAGCTCCCGTTCTGAGGAGGGGGATTTGCATCTTGTGCCATCAATAGCCAAATTTAAGGAACCGGCAGCAAGGGAGGCGAGAAAAAGATGGCAAAAGTTGGCGTATTTGTAGGTTCAGTCTTTGGTGGCGCAGAAGATGTCGCGCAAGAGGTGGTGGAGACGTTGACCGCAAAGGGTCATGTCGTTCAACTCTATTTAGAGCCTCTGCTCACCGACTTCCTTGAATATCAAAATGATGTGGTTTTGATTGTAACTTCAACCACCGGGCTGGGGGAACTACCGGATAATATCCTGCCGCTTTATTTTGCACTCAATGATCAGTTTCCCTTATTGCCCAACCTTCGCTATGGGGTGATTTCAATGGGGGATTCCAGCTATGGTGAAGAGCGCTATTGCGGGGCCGGGCGGCAATTTGATTATCTGTTACAGCAGTTGCAAGCCTCCCCGCTCGCAGAGCGGCTGGACATCGACGCCTGTGTGAATTTTGATGCGCTGGAAGTGACACGGCCTTGGTTGAGTGGCTTTATCACACAACTGGTGTAATCGGCCTTTGGTAGGCATTTCTGCTGATTAAAGAGCAGGAATGCCTTGACGCTTACACCCACCGATAGTCGATATCTGCTCTCTTTCATTCACGCCGAATATTCCGCCTATTATGGTGTCCGACGTTATTTCAGTTTGTCTAAATCCGCTTCTATTTCAGCAATCTTATGGCTGACCACCTGTTCTAAGTGGCGTAAGTCGCTGAGAATTTTCTTTTTAATGTCTACATCTTTGGGTTTTCTTTTGGTGATTTGATCGAGCTCATCAATAATGTGGGTAAGCGTACGATTGATTTCGGTAATTTCTTTGTATTCGCGATTACCACTGTTTACGACGACAGATTTGCGCTGACGCGGGAATTTAAACTTCACGCTTTTGGCAAACAATTCACCTTTCTGCTTGGCAAAATAGATTTTTAAAATGTCATTTGCGGCTTCCTGCCGCAGGCTGTAACGCTCAATGGTTTCCGGATGTTCGATCCCGATACTGGTGAGGTGTGGGTACATAGAGGCCTCATTCAATTGTTCTGGTTTGCCAGCAATGGCATGGCTGTACTGGTGAAGTGAATATACCGCCACTGTAGCAAGAACCAGTGATAATTTCTTGATGTGGGCGGTGAGAGTGTGGGCAAGATCGCGCATCCCCTGAGCATCAGAGATTCAGATGCTCAGGAGCTGGTTTTATACCAATCGGCATTAATCGGGTGAATCAAGCTTGGCGATGAGCGCTTCTTTCAATTGCTGCTGCTGTTCGGCTGTCAATTGAGTGCCCTGTTCATTGATCAGAATAAAGAAGTCTTCAGCCCGTTCGCCAATAGTGGTAATTTTGGCGGCCTGCAGGCTGATCTTCTGCTTGGCAAAAACGGATCCAACCCTCGCGAGTAACCCTGGCATATCTAACGCAACCAATTCCATCGTAGTTTTCTTGCCGGTTTTAGTCGGTAAGAAATCGACTCTGGTTTTTACATTAAAGTGCTGCAGCTGACGAGAAGCTCGTTTATTTTTGCGTTCCGATTTCATGTGCGTCAGGGCTTTGATCAGAGCGCGACGTATCGAGTGGTGGCGGTTTTCGCAAATGGCTTTCCCGCTCGGGTCTAACACCATAAACGTGTCGAGGGCGTAACCGTCTTTGCTATTCATGATCTGTGCATCATGGACGCTGAGGTTCTTCTTACCCAGCTCAGAAACTACAATGGCAAATAACTTCGCTTTGTCTTTGCTGTAGACAAAGACTTCGGTACCGCCCCGGGTCGCTTTTTTTCTGATCAGGACCAGGGGTTTGTCATTGTCCTTATGGGTCAGGATCGCTTCAGCATGCCAGGCTATCTGATTGTGAGTGTGGCGCAGAAAGTAATCGGCCTTAAAGCGTTGCCATAGTACTTCAATTTCCCGGGGGGCAAAGTTCTTGCTGCGTAATATTGCCGAGGCAAGCTGCTGATTATGGCGGATACGTTCACGAACATCCGGGGTGTTTTCCAGTCCGCGGCGAAGTGCTTTCTGAGTTGCATAATAGAGTTCGGAAAGCAGGGTACGCTTCCAACTGTTCCATAGATCCTGGTTGGTGGCGCAAATGTCAGCCACCGTCAGACAGATCAGGTAATCTAACCGTTCTTCATCACGGACTTCTTTAGCAAATTCGGACACCACTTCCGGATCATAGATGTCCCGGCGCTGGGCAGTGACCGACATCAGCAGATGTTGTTTAACTAACCACGCTACCAGATTTGCTTCGGGGCGGGAAAGACCATGCTGCAGACAGAAATTATACGCCTCTGTGGCACCTAATTCAGAATGATCACCACCGCGGCCTTTGGCGATATCATGGAAAATTGCCGCTAAGATCAGGCTCTCTTTTTTGATAAGCCGCGGATAGACTTCGCAGCAGATTGGGTGAAGTTGCCGATTCTCCGGATCATTGAACTTATTGAGGTTATTGAGCAGGCGAACACTGTGTTCGTCGACGGTATAGACGTGGAACAGATCAAACTGCATTTGTCCGACGATCTGGCTCCACTGCGGCAGGTAGGCGGCTAAAACACCATGGCGATGCATCAGCCGGAAGGCTTTTTGCAATGCATTAGGCTGGCGGACCAGTTCCATGAATTTTTCTCTGGCTGCTGGGATCTCAACCAAAAAACGATTTAATCGTCGGCGTGCAGTCCGTAACTGACGCAAAGTCGGTGCTGCAATACCTTCAATGTCAGAATTTTGTGCAATATGCATGAACATATCGAGAATGGTTTCCGGACGAGCCTGAAAGAGAGCAGGTTTGGTTGCCTCGATCAAATGGCCTCGAAGCTGAAAATCCTCATCAAGACTGATTGTCTCGGCGGTTTTACCGCTGTCGAGAATCGCCTGATCAAACAGCTGCAGCAGCATCTTATTGAGTTCTGACACCCGGCGCAAAGTGCGGTAGAACTCTTTCATCATCATTTCGACAGCGCGGTTTCCTTCGCCGGTGTAGCCGAGGTTTGCGGCGACTGAAGGTTGGTGGGCAAAGGTAAGGCGATTGTCATAGCGGCGCAATTCGATATGCAGGGCAAAGCGGATCCGCCATAGGGCGTCCTGGCACTCTACCAGTTCACGGTATTCAGCATCAGTCAGGAAGCCGTATCGACTCATTTCTAACAGGTTAGTGGCACCAAAATGGCGCCGTGCCACCCAGCTTAAGGTATGGATGTCACGCAGACCGCCCGGGCTGGATTTTATATCGGGCTCGAGGTTATAGGTGGTGTCATGGTAACGGGCATGACGTCTTTTTTGCTCTTTCAGCTTGGCGCGGTAAAAGTCTTCACTGGGCCAGAATTTACCGGAGTTTACTTGTTCCTGCAGACACTGGAATAGCGCTTCATTGCCACACAGCTGCCGGGCTTCAGTCAGGTTGGTTGCGACGGTAAGATCGGCAAGGCCGACTTCAACGCAGTCAGCAACGGTGCGGACACTATGGCCGATCTCCAGCCGCAAATCCCACAGGAAGGTCAGAAACTCACTGACGATTTTTCCCGTTGCTTCATCCAGCGGTTGTTCACTGAGCACGAGAATGTCAACATCAGACAAGGGGTGCAGCTCGCCTCGCCCGTACCCCCCCACGGCCACAAGGGCAAGATCCGTTTTTTGAGCAAAGCCGAAATGTTGCCACAGGCGGATCAGCAGCTGGTCGATAAATGTCGAGCGCGCATGCACCAAATCCGTGATTGGGGTATGCCGCAGAAACAGTTGCTTTTGTTGTTCAGAAAAGCGCTCGAGTGCCGTTCGCAAGTTCTCTTGCGTGAGGGATTCAGATGAAAAAGCCTGAAGAGCCGAGGAAGTGTCAGTCATCGCAGTCCGTGCCATAGAGTAAAAATGCTTGTTCTTACTATAACCGGATAACAATAAATAAAAAGCCGGCAATTTGCCGGCTTGTTTAGGGAATGACGTATTCGGTGGTCTGACTTACAGAATGCGGGGCAGGGTATCGTCTTTACGCAAGGTCAGAATTTCACAACCGGTCTCAGTGACCAGCAGGGTGTGCTCCCACTGGGCAGATTTCTTACCGTCAACGGTGTAGACCGTCCAGCCATCATTTTCATCTGAGACGCAGCCAAACTTACCGGCATTGATCATCGGTTCGATAGTGAAACACATGCCCGCTTTCAGTACGGTACGATCGTTGTTCTTGTAGTGGACAACTTGTGGCTCTTCGTGGAATTCGCTACCAATACCATGGCCGCAGTAGTCTTTGACGATAGAAAAACGGCTGTTGCCACTTTTGATGAATTTCTGAATGGCGGTGCCGATTTCACCCAGCGTGGTACCCGGCTTCACTTTTTTGATGGCCAGGTACAGGCTCTCTTGTGCCACCCGGCAAAGACGTTTGTCTTCCAGTGATACTTCACCGATTTCAAACATTTTAGAGGTATCGCCGTGGTAACCGTCTTTGATCACGGTAATGTCGATATTAAGGATATCGCCGTCTTTCAATATTGCCGGTTTGTTGTACTTTCCATTCACGTCTTCATCTTTGTCGCTAGGAATACCGTGACAAACAACGTGGTTAATTGAGGTGCAAACTGACTTAGGGAAACCGTGATAGTTCAGCGGAGCGGGAATGGCACCTTGCTCTTGAGTGATGTAATCGTGGCAGATGCGATCAAGTTCTTCTGTCGTGACCCCCGCCTTGACGTGCGGTTCGATCATTTCCAGCACATCAGCGGCCAAACGGCCTGCAACGCGCATTTTTTCAATTTCTTCAGCCGTTTTGATCTTGATGCTCATGTAATCTTCTCTATGAATGACGGTTTACTATTACGTATATGTTAACAGCGAGGGCTGAGGATGGAAACCAAGTTTCGTGACTTCGAATATATTTAGGCTGGATTTTTGATGATGAAATATGGTATAAAGCGCGCCGTAATTAGCTAATTGGGTTTCGACTCTGTTAGTTAAATTATACTTACTTTTATTAATCACTCACACATATCGGCACATGCTCCGGGGTGCCCGTCATTCTTTCGTTATGCGGCTGTTCTCTCGATGAGGCAGCGAGTTGTTTCGAACGGTGATAAAGGGTCGGTAGGATGGGATATGTGGACGCCTAACCCCATAGAGGAATATTCAATGGCAACTGTATCAATGCGCGACATGCTTAAGGCTGGTGTACACTTTGGTCACCAAACTCGTTACTGGAACCCAAAGATGAAGCCATTCATCTTCGGTGCACGTAACAAGGTACATATCATCAACCTTGAGAAAACTGTACCAATGTTCAACGAAGCACTGGCTGAAATCAACAAGATTTCTGCTCGTAAAGGTAAAGTCCTTTTCGTTGGTACTAAGCGTGCAGCCAGCGAATCAATCAAAGAAGCAGCGATCAACTGTGACCAGTACTACGTAAACAACCGTTGGTTGGGTGGTATGCTGACTAACTGGAAAACTGTTCGCCAGTCAATCAAGCGTCTGAAAGATCTGGAAGCACAGTCTTCTGACGGTACTTTCGACAAGCTAACCAAGAAAGAAGCGCTAATGCGTACTCGTGAAATGGAAAAGCTTGAGAAGTCTCTTGGTGGTATCAAGAACATGGCTGGCCTGCCAGACGCAATGTTTGTAATCGATGCTGATCACGAACATATCGCAGTTAAAGAAGCTAACAACCTGGGTATCCCAGTATTTGCAGTAGTAGATACTAACTCTAACCCAGACGGCGTTGACTTCGTTATCCCTGGTAACGATGATGCAATCCGTTCTATCCAGCTTTACACTGGTGCTGTAGCACAAACTGTTACTGAAGCTCGCAACCAAGATATCGTTGTGCAAGCTGAACAAGACGGTTTCGTAGAAGCTGAGTAATAGCCTGCTCCTTTGAGCATCTTAAGTTACCTTGTGTAAACTAAGTATGGTTAACAGGGGCCGCTAACAGGCCCCTGATTTTTATACCGAGTATTCAAACTGAGGATATAACAATGGCAACAGTTACAGCTGCCCTAGTTAAAGAACTGCGCGAACGTACTGGCGCAGGCATGATGGATTGTAAAAAAGCGCTTGTTGAAGCTAACGCTGACATCGAACTGGCGATTGAGAACATGCGTAAGAGTGGCGCTGCTAAAGCCGCTAAAAAAGCGGGTAACATCGCAGCTGAAGGCGCAATCATCATCAAAGAAGGTGAAGGTATTGCTGCAATTCTAGAAGTTAACTGTCAGACAGACTTCGTAGCTAAAGATGCTAGCTTCCTTGCGTTTGCTAACGAAGTAGCTGATTTTGCTCTTGCTGGCCGTGTTGAAGTTGCTGAACTACAAGCTAAATTTGAAGAGCAGCGTATTGCTCTTGTAGCTAAGATCGGTGAAAACATCAGCATTCGTCGTGTTGAGTTCATCGAAGGTGCTAAAATCGGTTCTTACCGTCACGGCGACCGTATCGGTGTTGTTGTTGCTTCTGATGCAGATGCAGAAACAATCAAGCAAGTTGCAATGCACATTGCGGCATCTAAGCCTGAGTTCGTAACTCCTGAAGATGTACCAGCTGACGTTGTTGCTAAAGAAAAGCAAATCCAGATCGATATCGCAATCCAATCTGGCAAGCCAGCTGAAATCGCAGAGAAAATGGTTGTTGGCCGCATGAAGAAATTCACCGGCGAAGTTTCTCTGACAGGCCAGGCATTCATCATGGATCCTGCTCAGACTGTTGGTCAAATGCTGAAAGAAAAAGGCGCTACAGTAACTAACTTCATCCGTTTTGAAGTTGGCGAAGGTATCGAGAAAGCTCAAGAAATGAGCTTTGCAGAAGAAGTAGCAGCTGTTCAGAAGGGTTAATCCTTCGCATAAGAACTCCAAAGACCGTAGCCTAGGCTGCGGTCTTTTTACAACTCCATATCTCTTTAGTTAAGCCTGGAAGGTAATACGCATGACCACAAACCCTAAACCGACTTATCAACGCATTTTGCTCAAACTTAGTGGTGAAGCACTACAGGGCAACGAAGGTTTTGGCATTGACGCACAAGTTCTTGACCGTATGGCTCAGGAAATCAAAGAGCTCGTTGAATTAGGCGTGCAGGTAGGCCTTGTTATTGGTGGTGGTAACTTGTTCCGTGGTGCGGGTCTTGCAGAAGCGGGTATGAACCGAGTTGTGGGCGACCACATGGGTATGCTGGCCACAGTTATGAATGGTTTGGCAATGCGTGATGCATTGCATCGTGCCTATGTGAACGCTCGAGTCATGTCAGCTATCCCACTTAATGGTGTATGCGACAGCTATAACTGGGCAGAAGCGATCAGCCAGCTGCGTCAGGGCCGTGTCGTGATTTTCGCTGCCGGTACCGGTAATCCTTTCTTTACGACAGACTCAGCTGCATGCCTTCGCGGTATTGAAATTGAAGCAGAAGTTGTATTGAAAGCAACGAAAGTTGAGGGCGTTTACACTGATGATCCAGTTAAAAACCCAGATGCTGTTCTTTGTGATAAGCTTGGCTATAACGATGTTCTTGAAAAAGAACTAAAAGTAATGGACTTAGCTGCATTTACACTGGCCCGTGACCACAATATGCCTATTCGTGTATTCAACATGACTAAGCCAGGTGCACTTCGCCGAGTGGTGATGGGCGAGCAAGAAGGCACATTGATTTCTAATAGCTAGGTTTCTAACGACTAAGATTTCTAACGACTAATTCAGGATGGGGCGGTTTCGCCTCTACTTTGACCGAATAATCAAGGGAACTAATTGTGATTAACGAAATTCAAAAAGATGCACAAGAACGCATGCAAAAAAGCGTTGAAGCGCTAAAAAATCAACTGGCTAAAGTGCGTACTGGTCGTGCACACCCAAGCTTGCTTGATACAATTTACGTAGAATACTACGGTGCCAATACACCGCTTAAGCAACTGGCAAACGTTGTTGCTGAAGATTCACGTACATTATCCATCACGGTATTTGATCGTGAACTGGCGCCTAAAGTCGAAAAAGCGATCATGATGTCTGACTTGGGCCTGAACCCAATGTCTGCTGGTACGACGATTCGTGTTCCTCTTCCTCCGCTGACAGAAGAGCGCCGTCGTGATCTGGTTAAGATCGTACGCAAGGAAGCAGAGCAGGGGCGTGTTGCGATTCGTAATATCCGTCGTGATGCGAATGCTGACATTAAAGCGCTGCTCAAAGACAAAGAGATTTCTGAAGATGATGACCGTCGTTCTCAAGACGAAATTCAGAAACTGACAGACGCAGCCGTTAAGAATATTGACGCGGTGCTTGAAGCGAAAGAAAAAGAGCTGATGGAAGTTTAAGACGCTGACGTCAGTCCTAGCGGCATAAAAATTAGCTTTATGAGACTTAAAGCGCTGTGCGTGCAGTACGGCGCTTTTTTTTTGAGGGAAATGTATGGCACAGCATCCAATCGAAACTGCACTTTCAGTGGACTGTTTACCGAAGCACGTTGCCGTCATTATGGATGGCAATGGTCGGTGGGCAAAAGCGAAGGGTAAGACTCGAGTGTTTGGCCATAAGGCTGGTGTTGATGCGGTACGTAAAACCGTTTCCACGGCTAATCGCCTAGGTGTCAAAGCTCTGACTTTATTTGCTTTTAGCAGTGAGAACTGGCGTCGACCAGAAGACGAAGTGTCATTGTTGATGCAGCTATTTATGACCGTGTTAGGTCGTGAAGTTAAACGGCTGCACAAGAACAACATTCAGTTACGTGTCATCGGTGATAAAAGTCGATTCAGCCGTCGTCTGCAAGACAAGATACTCGCGTCAGAAACCTTAACGGCAAGCAATACCGGCTTGGTGTTGAATATTGCGGCTAACTATGGCGGCCAGTGGGATATCTTGCAAGCGACTAAACGGTTGGCGCAGCAAGTTGCCGAACATAACCTGACGGTTGAAGATATTACAGAAGAGATGATGGCTGCTGGTATGTCGACAGCCGATCTGCCAGATGTCGATCTTATGATCCGTACCAGTGGCGAATGCCGAATTAGTAATTTTATGTTATGGCAAGCGGCTTATGCGGAGTTGTATTTTACAGAGCAGCTCTGGCCGGATTTCGATGAAGATAGCTTTGCCAATGCCATCGCATGGTTCGTGAGCCGCGAGCGCCGTTTTGGCTGCACGGGTGAGCAGATTCAAGCATTATTACAAGAATAACCATTATTCAGCAAAATGTGTTTTTTATCATAAAGCGCATTGATTAAGGTAGCTGCAGGTTGAACAGCTACAAGCAGGCTGAAATAGTGATAAAACAAATGATAAAACGAGAGGACGCAGCTTGTTAAAGCAACGTATTTTTACCGCCTTAATCCTCGCGCCGTTGGTGATTGCAGGGATATTTCTACTACCTTTCCCGGCCTTTGTAATTGCTTTAGCGGCAATTACCATGATCGGTTTTTGGGAATGGACACAATTTGTTGACGCTAAATCGCGTATGGCTGCCATGATAGTGCCTGCGATTACTCTCTGTTTGAGTTTAGTGACAATACCGTCTGACGTTACTTCACTATCAATATTATCCGAGTCACACCATATCATGTTAGTGGTGGGCGGTGTTTGGTGGTTAATTGCATCTACTTTAGCAATAACGTACCCGTCGAGTGCCAAACTTTGGGTAAAAGCTTCTTCTTTAAAATACATTTTTGGCTTGCTTACCTTAATCCCCTTTTTCTGGGGTATCTTGATGCTCCGCGCCGTTCACTATGTTGAAAGCCCATACCATGGCGCAAAATTAGTGTTGTTAGTTTGCTGTCTGGTTTGGGCCGCCGATTCTGGTGCATACTTCTCAGGTAAGCGTTTCGGTAAACATAAAATGGCCCCCGCAGTTAGCCCGAATAAAACCATTGAAGGTCTAATCGGTGGTGCTGCACTGGCTCTGTTAGTTACATGGGGCGGGGCTGCACTGATGGACATTCCGTTTTCCAGCCTGGGTGGATTGTTTGCTATTGCCATCATTACGGTTATCGCTTCTGTGCTAGGTGATTTGGTCGAGAGTATGTTTAAGCGTGCCTCAGGTATTAAGGATAGTGGTAATCTCTTGCCGGGTCATGGTGGTATTCTTGATCGTATCGACAGCCTGACGGCAGCCCTTCCTGTTTTTGCTTTATTGTATCTTTGGTTACTATAAGCAATGTCATATAGTAGGCAGCTGTTTTCTGGCTGCCCTTCATAGCTGAATTAAGTGATTTTATGCGTAAGTTAACGATTCTTGGTGCTACGGGGTCAATCGGAAGCAGTACGCTGGCCGTCGCAGCACAAAACCCAGATTTATTTGATGTCGTTGCGTTGGCCGCAGGCTCAAACAGCCAGAAAATGTTTGAGTTGTGCTGTACCTGGAAGCCAAAGTATGCCGCGATGGCGTCGTCGCAAGCGGCAGCAGAATTGTCAGAATTACTTAAGCAGCATGGTCTTGATACAGAGGTCTTTACTGGTGACGATGGCCTGTGTAAAGTCGCCGCGCTTGACGAAGTGGATACCGTCATGGCCGCGATTGTCGGTGCTGCGGGCTTGCTGCCGACAATGTCGGGAGTCAGGGCGGGCAAGCGTATTTTGCTGGCCAACAAGGAAGCCCTGGTGATGTCGGGACAGATGTTCATTGATGCCTGTGAGCACTCCGGCGCTGAATTGTTGCCGGTTGATAGCGAGCATAATGCAATCTTCCAGTGTCTACCGGCTGAAATACAGCAAGCGATGGGGCGTTGCGATCTGGACAAGCACGGTATCAGCAAAATTTTATTAACCGGCTCCGGCGGACCTTTCCGCTATACTGAGGTGGCCGAATTATCAGCGGTGACACCGGAGATGGCAATAGCCCACCCTAATTGGTCCATGGGGCCAAAAATCTCTGTCGATTCCGCCACCATGATGAACAAAGGGCTGGAGTACATAGAAGCCCGCTGGTTGTTCAATGCGTCCCGTGAGCAACTGCAAGTGATTATTCATCCGCAATCTGTTATTCATTCTATGGTGCAGTATAAGGATGGCTCAGTATTGGCCCAGATGGGGTTGCCTGATATGCAAACCCCGATTGCTTGTGCAATGTCCTATCCTGAAAGGGTCGATGCGGGAGTCGCACCACTGGATTTTAGCAAGGTCGGTGAGTTTACCTTCCTGCAACCGGACTATGCCCGATATCCATGCCTGAAGCTGGCGATAGATGCCTGTTACGAAGGTCAGGCGGCAACAACCGCGTTGAATGCAGCGAATGAAGTCGCGGTCGCGGCATTTTTGAATAAGCAAATTAGCTTTACCGATATTGCCCGTATTAATGCGCATGTTCTCGAGTCAGCTCAAATGACAGTACCGACTGACTTGGAAAGCGTGATTGAGCTAGATAAGATGGCCCGAATTTTGGCTCGTAAAGTGATTCATAAGGTATCAGTATGATGGACGTTTTGTGGAACCTTGGTGCATTTCTACTTGCATTAGGTATTTTGATTGCCGCTCACGAGTTCGGTCACTTTTGGGTCGCCCGCCGATGCGGTGTTTACATTGAGCGCTTTTCTATTGGCTTTGGTAAAGCGCTGTGGCGCAAAGTGGGTAAAGACGGCACGGAATATACCCTGGCCATGATCCCGCTAGGGGGGTATGTCAAGATGCTTGATGGGCGCGTCGATGAGGTGCCTGAGCACAGACAACATTTAGCCTTCAATAACAAAACGTTGTGGCAGCGCAGTGCTATTGTTGCTGCCGGCCCGGTCGCCAATTTTATTTTTGCCATCGTTGCTTATTGGATTGTCTACCTGATTGGGGTGCCCGCTGTGCGTCCGGTTATCGGAGAGGTTGCCCCACAGTCGATTGCAGCAGAAGCAGGAATTCGCTCCGGAATGGAACTTAAATCCATTTCAGGAATCAAAACCGCTGATTGGGAATCTGCCAATATGGCAATGATTTCTAATATCGGTGATAAAGAAATGGTTATCACGGTGACTGAACCCGATGCCAGGTATGATGTTCAGCGTACTTTAGATCTGACTGGGTGGTCTTTTGATCCTGAAAGTGAGCGGGTACTGACAACCTTAGGGATCACACCCTACTCACCGCCAATTACCCTTTCTATCTCACAACTTGTTGATGATGGAGCAGCAATTGCTGCCGGTTTAAGGTTAAATGATAAGATTGTTGCCATCGATAATACGCCGATTGTGAAATGGGATGAGGTTGTCGAGGCTGTGCGTTCAAAACCGGATCAATCTATGCTGGTTGAAGTCGAGCGTGAGGGGGAGCGCGTTACGCTGACCCTTATCCCGGCAGTAAAAAAACTGGCTAATGGCGATATAATTGGTTATGCAGGCTTTGCACCGAAGATGGAAGCCTGGCCAGAATCATATCAGATCAATTTGCAGTTTGGCCCGTTAGAAGCAGTAAGCAAAGCCGTTGAGAAAACCTGGCAACTGACCACCTTAACCTTTGATATGGTTGGTAAGCTGGTGACGGGTGATATTGCAATTAAGAATTTAAGTGGCCCAATATCGATTGCCAAAGGCGCAGGGATGACAGCCGATTACGGGATGGTCTATTTCCTTGGCTTTTTGGCTTTGATAAGTGTCAACTTGGGCATCGTTAACTTGTTACCGCTTCCCGTGTTAGACGGCGGACATTTGCTGTTTTTTGCAATTGAAGCGATAACACGTCGTCCTGTTTCCGAACGAGTTCAGGATATTGGCTATAGAGTGGGATCAGCCATTTTGGTTGCGTTAATGGCCGTTGCGCTATTCAATGATTTTACCCGCCTTTAATAAATGCGTTTTTTAGCAAGGAATAATTAGAACAGTAATGGCGATAAAAAATCTGTTGGCCGCATCACTTTTGCTTGGTAGCAGTGTTGCGCAGAGCGCGGAACAATTTGTAGTTGATGATATTCGCTTTGAAGGCCTTCAGCGTGTCACATTAGGTGCAGCATTGTTAAAAATGCCAGTCCGTGTAGGTGATAGCGTTGATGACCGGGATGTGGCAGAAATTATTCAGGCTCTTTTTGCTTCCGGTAATTTTGAAGATATAAAAGTCTTTCGTGATGGAAATGCGATTTTAATTAACGTATTAGAGCGCCCGACTATTGCCAATATTACATTTTCCGGTAACAAAGCAATTAAGGACGAGCAGCTCACTGAAAACTTAGACGCGTCTAACCTTCGGATGGGTGAAGCGCTCGATCGGACCACGCTAAGTAAGATAGAGAAAGGCTTAGAAGATTTCTATTATAGCGTTGGTAAATATAATGCCAGCGTAAAAGCGGTTGTCACTCCGCTGCCTCGTAACCGCGCAGACTTGAAGTTTGTGTTTACCGAAGGCGTTTCAGCCCAGATCCAGCAAATTAATGTCATTGGTAATGAAGTCTTTAGCGATGATGAGCTGAAAGGCAAATTTAACCTTCAGGCAGAAGTGCCGTGGTGGAATTTTCTTGCGGATGAAAAGTACCAGAAGCAGGTATTGGCTGGAGACTTGGAAGCGCTTCGTTCGCAGTATCTGAATAACGGCTATCTGAAATATAAATTAGAATCGACTCAGGTTGCTATTTCACCGGATAAGAAAGGCGTTTATATCACCCTCAAAATCAATGAAGGTGATCAGTATCGCATTAAAGGTGTGAAATTCCGAGGCGAACTGGTTGATCGCGACAGTGAATTCGACAAGCTGGTGACGTTTAAGTCTAGTGATATTTATAACGGCGCTCAGGTAACAGCACTGGAAGAAGCGGTAAAGCGTAAGCTGGGTGAGTCGGGTTATGCCTACCCGCAAGTGACTACGATCCCTGACTTTGATGACGAGAACAAGCAAGTGTCACTGCTGGTGAACGTTGAGCCGGGTAAACGTATCTACGTACGTAATATTCAGTTCTCTGGCAACACATCGACCAAAGACGAAGTGCTGCGTCGTGAAATGCGTCAGATGGAAGGTAGCTGGCTGAACTCTAAATCGGTCGAGCGCGGTAAAGATCGTCTGAACCGAACCGGTTTTTTCGAAACGGTCGACGTACAAACCGTTCGTGTTCCGGGCTCGGAAGATCAGGTCGATGTAAAATACGTCGTGAAAGAATCGAATGCCGGCAGTATTAACTTCGGTGTTGGTTTTGGTACGGAATCGGGTATCAGCTTCCAGGCCGGTATTCAGCAGGATAACTTCTTGGGTACCGGTAATCGTTTTGGCATTAATGCCATGATGAACGATTACCAGAAAAACGTTAGCCTGGAGTATCGTGACCCATACTTCACCCTTGATGGAGTGAGCTTAGGCGGTAAAATTTACTACAACGAGTTTGAAGCCTCTGATGCCAACATTTCGGACTATACCAACCAGAGTTATGGTACCAGCCTGACCTGGGGGTTCCCGTTTGATGAGCTGAACTTTTTCGAATTTGGCCTGGGCTATGATCACAACAAGATCTCGAACACCCAAGAATACTACCAGATCGAAAAGTTTAAGAAGATCCATGATTTCGATCGTGGTGACAACATTATCGAACTGGATGATTTCGACTGGTCAGTCTCCTGGACGCGTAACAACCTGAACCGGGGGTACTTCCCTACGGCAGGTAACCATCAGCGGGCGTCGTTCCGAATGACCGTTCCCGGATCTGATGCGCAGTATTTCAAGACTCAGTATGATATACGCCAGTACTTTGCGTTAAATAAAGGGCATGATTTCAGCCTGTTATTGCGCGGTCGCTTAGGTTACGGTAACGGCTACGGCAGCACTGATAACGGTAGTGATCATCTGCTGCCATTTTATGAGAACTTCTACGCGGGTGGTTTCACTACCTTGCGCGGCTTCCGATCGAATACGGTGGGGCCGAAAGCCGTTTATGTCGAGGGCTGTAGTACCGGTAGTTCGATTGGTGGCAACAATAACTGTGCGACGGGGACGGATGATGCGGCCGGTGGTAATGCAGTTGCGCTAGCCAGTGTTGAACTGATTGTACCGACCCCGTTTGCCTCAGACGAAGTGCGCAACCAGATCCGGACCAGTGTGTTTGTTGATGCCGGTACCGTCTGGGATTCCGAGTATGATTTAAAAGACGACGACGGCACGTTTTTGCATGACTACTCTGACCCGTCATTAATTCGTGCGTCATATGGTGCGGCACTGCAGTGGATGTCCCCAATGGGACCACTCGTATTCTCGATTGCTCGTCCGCTCAAGAAATACGACGGTGATGATGAAGAGTTCTTCACATTCACTATTGGACGAACATTCTAATTTTTAAGGAGAAGCCTTTTGAAACAGTGGATTAAAGCGGCAAGTCTTAGCTTGGTTATTCTTTCATCATCGATGTATGCTCATGCAGCAGAAACAGCCCAGAAAGTGGGCTATGTTGCAACGGGTCAGGCGATGGCTCAGCTTGCTAAGCGCTACAATGTGTCTGAGAAACTACGTCAAGAGTTTAAAGATCGCATTGATGAGCTTCGCGGTCTGGAAGGAAGCATGAAGACGAAAGTTGAAAAAATGAAGCGTGACGGCGAACTAATGAGTGCGAGTGATCGCACTAAGATCCAGCGTGAATTAGCGTCTTTAGATTCAGATTACAAACTGAAGGCGAAAGCACTGCAGGAAGATCAGCGTCGTCGTAGCCAAGAAGAAGAGCAGAAACTGATCATGAAAATTCGCCAGGCTATTCAGACGGTAGCGAAGACAGAAGGCTACGATCTGGTCGTCGACGCGCAAGCTGTACTTTATGCAAACCCTGAAGATGACCTGTCTGAGAAGGTCATTTCTGCAGTAAAATAAACGATGTATTATCTAACGGCCGCTTTGCCTGCAGGTAGGCGGTTGTTTGGCACCACGGCCACTTTGGGTGGCCGCAGTTACAAAAGAATAAGGTAAATAATGGCTGGTATTACTCTTGCTGAATTAGCAGATAAACTGGGAGCAGAGCTGCATGGCGACGGTTCTGTTGAGATTCAATCGATTGCCGGCATGGAAACAGCAGGGGACGGACAAATCACGTTCTTGTCTGCCAGTAAGTACCGTAAACACCTACCAGAGTGTCAAGCGTCTGCAGTGATGTTGAAAGAAGCGGATTTGTCTTACTTTGAAGGCAATGCGTTGGTACTGAATGATCCTTACCTGGGTTATGCCTTGGTGGCGCAATTATTGGATACAACCCCAGCATCTGCTGTGAGCATTGCACCTTCTGCGTACGTGGCAGACGATGCAATCATCGGTGAAGGCGTTGCCATCGGTCATAATGCCGTGATTGAATCAGGCGTAAAAATCGGGGCAAACACTCAGATTGGTGCGGGTTGCTTTATCGGTAAAAATGCAAAAATCGGTGCTGACAGCAAGCTATGGGCAAACGTGACCATTTACCATGATGTGGTATTGGGTTCACAGTGTTTAGTGCAATCGAGCACTGTTATTGGTGCTGATGGTTTTGGTTATGCGAATGACAAAGGCGAGTGGGTGAAGATCCCGCAGTTGGGCTCTGTTCGTATCGGTAACCGTGTGGAAATCGGTGCGTGTACGACGATTGACCGTGGTGCGCTGGATGACACGATTATCGAAGACAATGTCATCATCGACAACCAAATACAGATCGCCCATAACGTGCAGGTCGGATATGGTTCGGCCATGGCTGGTGGTACTGTTGTCGCAGGCAGTACTAAAATTGGTAAATACTGTATTATCGGCGGTGCATCTGTACTGAACGGTCATATAGAGATCGCAGATGGCGTGACGATTACCGGTATGGGCATGGTGATGCGCAGCATTGAAGAGAAAGGTATGTTTTCTTCAGGTATCCCCTTACAGCCGAACAAAGAATGGCGTAAAACCGCTGCGCGTGTCATGAAGATTGACGAGATGAATAAACGTCTTAAATCCGTTGAAAAAAAACTGGATGAGAGCAACTAAGTAATCTTCAGTAGAGCCCGCTGAACAGGCCTGCGCATGCGTAGGCCGTTTTGCGTTTAACCTGTACGGTATTTTAAATAATTTTCCATAGGCGCAAAGCCGTCTTTTTTTGAACAGGACTTTAGTTTTGACCAGCGAAAACAAAACGCTAAATATCACAGAAATTCAAGAGCTTCTTCCACATCGTTATCCGTTCTTAATGATTGATCGAGTAACGGATTATGATGAGGGTAAGACCTTAACTGCCATTAAAAATGTTTCCGTGAATGAGCCTCAGTTTACCGGTCATTTTCCAAAAATGCCGATCTTCCCTGGTGTGATGATTCTGGAAGCAATGGCACAGGCGACGGGCCTCCTGGCATTTAAAACCTTTGGTGCGCCAACTGAAAATGAGCTGTATTACTTTGCTAGCATTGATAAGGCTAAGTTCCGTAAGCCTGTTGTGCCGGGTGATCAGCTGGTTATCGACGTTGAATTCCTGAAAGAACGTCGCGGCATTGCTATGTTTAATGGTGTCGCGAAAGTTGATGGCGAAGTGGTTTGCTCTGCTGAACTAAAATGCGCAAGGCGAGAATTCTAATGATCCACGAAACTGCACAAATTCACCCATCCGCAATTGTGGAAGATGGGGCAATTATTGGCGCTAACGTAAAAGTTGGTCCATTTAGTTATATTGGTGCTGACGTAGAAATCGGCGAAAGCACTGAGATTATGTCGCACGTTGTGGTGAAAGGCCCAACCAAGATTGGTCGCGAAAACCGTATTTTCCAGTTCGCTTCAATTGGTGAAGAGTGTCAGGATCTGAAATACGCGGGTGAACCGACGCGCCTTGAAATCGGTGACCGCAACACAATTCGTGAAAGCGTAACCATGCACCGTGGTACAACCCAGGATAATGGCATTACCCAAGTGGGCAACGATAACCTGTTCATGATTAATGCTCACGTTGCCCATGACTGTATGATTGGCGACCGCTGTATTTTTGCCAATAATGCGACGCTTGCGGGTCACGTTACGATAGGTAATCAAGCCATTATCGGCGGCATGTCAGCGATCCACCAGTTCTGCACCATCGGCTCTCACTGCATGCTGGGTGGTGGTTCTATTGTGGTTCAAGATGTCCCGCCGTATGTGATGGCGCAAGGTAACCACTGTGCCCCTTTCGGCATAAATGTCGAAGGTCTGAAGCGACGTGGTTTTGAAAAGGCAGAGATCAAAGCGATCCGCGCCGTGTACAAAGCCCTGTATCGTTCCGGTAAGACACTGGCGGAAGTCAAACCTGAAATCGAAGAAATGGCAAAAGATCATCCGTCTTTGGATCTGTTTGTCGAGTTCTTCGAAAAATCGACGCGCGGTATCATTCGCTAATATGACGAAGCCACTTCGGATAGGAATTGTCGCCGGAGAAATTTCCGGCGATATTTTAGGTGCCGGTTTTATCCGTGCCGTTAAAGCACAATACCCGGATGCTGAATTTGTGGGTGTTGCCGGTCCTCGTATGGAAGCAGAGGGCTGTGAAGCGCTGTTTGATATGGAAGAGCTGGCCGTGATGGGTATTGTGGAAGTGTTAGGTCGTCTGCCGCGCTTGTTCAAAGTGAAGGCTGAGCTGGTCAAGTACTTCTCTGATAATCCGCCCGACGTCTTTGTCGGCATTGACGCGCCTGATTTCAATCTGCGTTTAGAGCTGGATTTGAAACGCCAGGGGATTAAAACCGTTCATTATGTCAGTCCATCGGTATGGGCCTGGCGTCAGAAGCGTATTTTCAAAATTGAAGCCGCGACCAATTTGGTTCTGGCTTTTTTGCCTTTCGAAAAAGCGTTTTACGATAAATTCAACGTGCCGTGCGAATTTGTTGGCCACACGATGGCCGATGCGATCCCTTTGCAGACCGATCAACGGGCAGCCCGCGAGTTACTCAACCTTACTGACAGTCGTTATAGCGCGACGAAACGATGGTTAGCCGTGTTGCCAGGCAGTCGTGGCGGGGAGATGGCGATGCTTGCGGCCCCTTTCATTGAAACCTGTAAGCTGCTTAAGCACAAGCATCCGGATCTTGGTTTTGTGGTGGCGTTAGTGAACCCAAAGCGTCGGGAGCAATTTGAACAAGCCTGGCAGGAAACCGCCCCCGAGCTGGATTTTGTGCTGGTAGATGATACCGCCCGTAATGTCATGATCGCCTCTGATGCGGTATTGCTGGCATCGGGTACCGTCGCGCTGGAATGCATGCTGGTGAAACGTCCGATGGTGGTGGGCTATAAAGTGAAGGCGCTGACAGCCTGGCTAATGCGTCGGATGCTGAAAACCAAGTATGTCTCTCTGCCAAATATTTTGGCAGATCGGCAACTGGTCCCTGAGTTACTGCAAGAAGACTGCGTTCCCGAGAAGTTGTTTGAACGCGTCGACCATTATTTATCGGCGGATAATACCGCTCTGATGGCCGAATTTTCTCGCATGCATCAATGGATAAAATGTGACGCTGATAAGCAAGCCGCCCAGGCGGTATTGTCGTTGATTGATAAAGCTTGAGCTAAGAGTAATGACGAAAGATTTTGAACCGTTTGAATACCCGCAAGCCCAACTGATTGCCGGGGTTGATGAAGTCGGCCGCGGGCCGCTAGTCGGCGCGGTCGTAACCGCTGCGGTGATCCTGGATCCGAGCAATCCGATTGATGGCTTAACCGATTCTAAGAAGCTGAGTGAGAAAAAACGTAATCTGCTGTTTGATGAGATCAAAGAGAAAGCATTAGCTTGGTCACTCGGTCGCTGTGAACCGGAAGAAATTGACCAGCTCAACATTTTGCAGGCGACGATGGTGGCGATGCAACGCGCCGTTGCGGATCTGCCGGTACAACCTGACTATGTGTTAGTTGACGGTAACAAAATTCCACCGTTGCCGATGGCGGCTCAGGCGGTGGTTAAAGGTGATTTACGGGTGGCTGAAATCAGTGCGGCATCAATTATCGCCAAAGTAACACGTGATCGCGAAATGGAAGCGCTTGACGCTTTGCACCCTGAGTATGGTTTTGCCAAGCACAAGGGCTACCCGACCAAAGCGCACTTTGAAGCCTTAGAGCAATATGGGGTTATTGAGCAACACCGTAAGAGCTTTAAGCCAGTTAAACGCATTCTGGGTATCGACTGATTTCCTCGTTGAGTGCATCTATGCTGCTGGCTTAATGGTCGTTCGTTTTATCATTAAGCCACTCTCGGTGATGATTGCAGTCCTTTAGGCTATAATCATTGCTTCAAATTAAGAACGTATCAAATCTGGTTGTCATGGCTGAACCTCGCTTTATTCATCTTCGTATTCACAGTGACTTTTCTATGGTTGATGGTCTGTCAAAAGTACCGCCATTAGTCAAAAAAGTTGCCGAACTGGGTATGCCTGCAATGGCATTAACCGACTTCACTAACTTGTGCGGTTTGGTGAAATTCTACTTTGCAGCACATGGTGCCGGAATGAAGCCCATCATTGGTGCTGATTTTAAAGTTCAGTCTGAAGAGCTGGAAAATGATCTCTGTGATCTGACAATATTGGCTGCCGATAATGACGGTTATCAGAACCTGACAATGCTGATATCGAAAGCGTATCTGCGCGGTCATGTTCAGCACTTGCCTGTCATCGATAAAGAATGGCTGGCTGAGCATAAAAAGGGATTGATCCTGCTGTCGGGCGGCAAGAGTGGTGATGTCGGTAAGGCGCTGCTGAAAGGAAACCAAACCGTCGTTAACCGCTGCGTCGAGTTTTATCAGACCCACTTTCCTGACTGTTATTACCTCGAGCTGGTGCGAACGGGACGCGCCGATGAGGATGCTTACCTGCACTTTGCGGTTGAGCTGGCCGAACAAGCCGAACTGCCAGTAGTGGCAACCAATGATGTGAGGTTTATTTCTCCTGAGCAGTTTGATGCCCATGAAATTCGGGTCGCGATCCATGACGGTTATACCATGGTGGATCCGAACCGGCCTAAACTGTATAGCGAACAACAGTATTTACGTACCGAAGAAGAAATGTGCGAGCTGTTTGCCGACATTCCTGAAGCGCTGGAAAATAGCGTTGAAATCGCTAAGCGCTGTAATGTCACGGTACGTCTGGGTGAATATTTCCTGCCTAACTTCCCTACTGGTGATTTGAGTACAGAAGATTTCTTAGTCGTAAAATCCCGGGAAGGTTTAGAGCAACGCTTAGCATTTCTCTTTCCTGATGATGCGGTACGTACTGAGCGCCGCCCTGAATACGACGAGCGCCTAGAGATAGAACTCGAAGTGATCAATCAGATGGGGTTCCCCGGTTATTTCCTGATCGTAATGGAGTTTATGCAGTGGTCAAGAGATAACGACGTACCGGTAGGTCCGGGCCGTGGTTCCGGTGCCGGCTCATTGGTGGCTTATGCGTTGGGTATCACCGATCTTGATCCGCTGGAATTTGACTTACTGTTCGAACGTTTCTTGAACCCGGAACGTGTTTCCATGCCCGATTTCGATATCGATTTCTGTATGGATAAACGTGATTTGGTTATTGATCACGTCGCTGAAATTTATGGCCGCGATGCGGTTTCGCAGATCATCACTTTCGGTACCATGGCGGCCAAAGCGGTGATCCGTGATGTGGGACGCGTGCTTGGTCACCCGTATGGCTTCGTCGACCGCATTTCAAAACTGATCCCTGCTGAACCCGGTATGACGCTGGCAAAGGCTTTTGATGCCGAACCGCAACTGGGTGAAGCGTATAATGCCGATGAAGAAGTTAAAGCTCTGATTGATATGTGTCGCATTCTTGAAGGTGTGACACGTAATGCCGGTAAACACGCGGGTGGTGTTGTTATTTCACCCACCACGATCACCGATTTTTCCCCGCTGTATTGCGATGCAGAAGGGGCAAACCCGGTTACCCAGTTTGATAAGAATGACGTTGAAACCGCAGGCTTGGTTAAGTTCGACTTCCTGGGGCTGCGAACTTTAACTATCATTGACTGGGCACTTGGCCTGATCAACCCTCGCCTTGAAGCTGAAGGCAAAGAGCCGGTTAATATTGCGGCTATTCCAATGGCGGATGCAAAATCGTTCGCCATGCTGCAGCGCTCAGAATCTACCGCGGTGTTCCAGTTGGAATCCCGAGGCATGAAAGATCTGATCAAACGTCTTCAGCCGGACTGCTTTGAAGATATGATCGCACTGGTTGCCTTGTTCCGACCTGGACCATTGCAATCGGGGATGGTAGATAACTTTATCGACCGTAAGCATGGCCGTGAGGCTGTCTCTTACCCTGATGAAAAATGGCAGCATGAATCACTGAAAGAGATCCTTGAGCCTACTTACGGCATCATCCTGTATCAGGAACAGGTCATGCAGATAGCTCAGGTTCTAGCGGGCTATACGCTCGGTGGCGCCGATATGCTTCGCCGTGCGATGGGTAAGAAAAAACCGGAAGAGATGGCTAAGCAGCGAGCTATTTTTGAAGAAGGCGCTATTAAAAACGGGGTTGATGGCGAGCTCTCGATGAAGATCTTCGATCTGGTTGAAAAGTTTGCTGGTTATGGTTTTAACAAGTCCCACTCCGCGGCCTATGCATTGGTTTCTTACCAGACGTTATATCTGAAAGCGCACTATCCTGCAGAGTTCATGGCGGCGGTAATGACGGCCGATATGGATAATACCGATAAAATTATTGGCTTGGTGGATGAATGCCATCGGATGAAACTGAAGCTGCTACCGCCTGATGTCAATAAAGGCCTGTATCGCTTTAATGTCGATGATCAGGGTGCCATAGTTTATGGTATTGGTGCAGTAAAAGGCGTCGGTGAAGGACCGATTGAAAATATCATTGAAGCACGTAAAAAAGATGGTCACTTCAAAGATCTGTTCGATTTCTGCGCCCGAATCGACACCAAGAAGGTTAATAAGCGAGTACTGGAAAAGCTGATAAAATCCGGTGCGATGGATCGTTTAGGCCCTAACCGTGCCACAATGATGGCAACGCTGAACGATGCGATTAAAGCTGCAGGCCAGCACCATCAGGCGGAAGCATTTGGTCAGGCTGATATGTTCGGTGTACTGACTGCTGCACCGGAAGAAGTGGAGCAGGCCTATGCCAACATTCCTGAATGGCCAGATAAAGTCTGGTTGGAAGGGGAGCGGGAAACCTTAGGGCTGTATTTAACCGGCCACCCGGTTAATGCCTATATCCCTGAACTGAAGCATTATACAACCTGGCGTTTGAAAGATGCCCACCCAACCAGCCGTGATAAAGTGGCGTCTGTGGCGGGGTTGGTGATTGCGGCGCGAGTGATGACCACCAAGCGCGGTACCCGTATTGGTCTGATGACGCTAGATGACCGTTCGGGCCGGATGGAAGTAATGCTTTTCTCTGATGCGTTAGAACGCTATCTTGATTTGCTGGAAAAAGATAAAATATTAGTGGTTTCTGGACAGGTCAGCTTTGATGATTTCAATGGTGGCCTTAAAATGTCAGCCAGAGAAGTACTGGATATCTCAGAAGCCAGAGAAAAGCACCTGAGAAGTCTTGCTATCTCAGTGACTGAGAAGCAAGTTGATGAACAATTTTTTGCGCGCTTCAGCCAAGTGCTGGAGCCTCACCGGGCAGGTACAGTACCTGTCAATGTGTATTATCAGCGCTCGAATGCACGTGCCAAACTCACTTTAGGGACAGAATGGCGTATTACGCCAACAGATCAGTTAATTTTTGATCTCAAAGCCTTACTGGGTGAGAAGCAAGTCGAGCTTGAATTTAATTAATTTAGCCTATGTTTGTACAGATAATCATGGGCAAAAGGATTTAAAGTGGTATGAGCCTGAACTTCCTCGAATTTGAACAACCGATTGCAGAATTAGAAGCA
The DNA here is from genome assembly GCF_057456235.1 of Photobacterium sp. Lineage (NCBI taxonomy): Bacteria > Pseudomonadati > Pseudomonadota > Gammaproteobacteria > Vibrionales > Vibrionaceae > Photobacterium > Photobacterium sp. The sequence continues at coordinate 65,563 of NZ_JBVCPH010000017.1, forward strand.
AAAATTGAAGCCTTACGTGATGTGTCACGTCGTGATGAATCGGCATCGGTTGATTTAGATAAAGAAATTGGACTGCTGGAAAAGAAAAGCCTGGAGCTCACGAAAAAGATCTTTGGTGATTTAGGTGCATGGCAGGTGGCTCAACTAGCCCGTCATCCGCAGCGTCCATATGTTTTTGATTACATTGAGCACATCTTTACTGAGTTTGATGAACTGGCTGGTGATCGTGCTTTTGCCGATGATAAAGCACTGGTTGGCGGGATTGCACGTCTTGATGGTCGCCCTGTAATGGTGATTGGTCATCAGAAAGGCCGCGACACCAAAGAGAAGGTATTCCGAAATTTTGGTATGCCAAAACCGGAAGGTTACCGTAAAGCACTGCGCCTGATGAAAATGGCAGAGCGTTTTAAAATGCCAATCATCACTTTCATCGATACTGCAGGTGCTTATCCTGGTGTCGGTGCAGAAGAGCGTGGTCAGTCAGAAGCGATCGCAACCAACCTTAAGTATATGGCTGGCTTAACCGTTCCCGTGATCTGTAATGTGGTCGGTGAAGGTGGCTCTGGTGGCGCCTTGGCAATTGGGGTGGGTGACTGCGTCAATATGCTGCAATACTCTACCTATTCAGTGATTTCGCCAGAAGGCTGTGCGTCTATCTTATGGCGCGATTCAGATAAAGCCCCTCAGGCTGCTGAAGCTATGGGGCTGACGGCCCAGCGTCTGAAGGAGCTTGAGCTTATTGATTCGATAATTGAAGAGCCACTAGGCGGTGCACACCGTAATTTAGTGGCAATGTCGGCGTCACTGAAAGCTCAGCTGTTGGCTAATCTGGCTGAACTTGAAGCGTTTGATACGGATGAGCTGCTAGAGCGCCGTTATCAGCGTCTGATGAGCTACGGTTACTGCTAGATGTAGCGGCGAGCTAAACCGCGACATTGATGTCAGAATAGAACGCTAAAGCGGGTCAACTTAGGTTGGCCCGCTTTTTTATTGGGTTTTGTCAGGCGCGGTTGATTGGTATTATTGAAACACATTCCATTGATCAGATAATTAATGGATTTGGTATGGCTCATTCCTAACAAGGCGAACTCATTTACCATGCTTTATTCTCAGCTGTCGGCATGCCTGCAAGCACATGCCCCTCGCTCCAAACGCTTTATTCTCGCGTTAAGCGGCGGGTTGGATTCTCGGGTGCTGTTGCATTTAATGGGGCGTTTCATCAGGCAGTATCCGCACTATCAATGCCTGGCTGTGCATGTTCATCATGGTTTAAGTGCCAATGCCGATACATGGTCGCAGCGCTGCCAGCAATGGGCACAGGAAGAAGGTATCGAGTGCCAGATAGAATCTGTCACCCTGACGCTGGGAAATCGGATAAGCGTCGAGCAGCAGGCCAGGGAGCAGCGTTATCTGGCACTAGCTAGGCATGTGCAGCCTCACGATGCTTTACTAACGGCCCAGCATGCTGATGATCAGCTTGAAACCTTTCTGCTGGCATTGAAGCGCGGCAGTGGTCCGGCGGGACTGGCTTCCATGCCTGTTCATACCGTATTTGCCGCCGGTTGTCACCTGCGTCCGTTACTGCACGCCAGTCGCCAGGAGATCCTGAGCTATGGCACAGAACACCAGCTGAGCTGGGTCGAAGATGAGAGTAATCAGGATCAGCGTTATGATCGTAATTTTCTCCGTCATCAAATCACGCCCCGCTTACTGGAACGCTGGCCTGGCATGCGCAAAGCCGTAGTGCGCAGTGCAGCGCTATGCGGTGAACAAGAATCGCTTTTGCGTGAATTACTTGCCACCCAGTTGGCGGGTGCACTACATTCAGATCATAGTTTAATTATTGGCGCGTTAGGAACCGAACGTATGGGTAAGCAACTTATTCGCCAGTGGTTAAGTGGTTTTGATGTCAGTATGCCCTCTCAGGCTCAGCTAGAACAGATTTGGCACTCTGTTGTACGGGCGCAAGATGATGCCAATCCGCAACTTTGCTGGCACAACCATCAGCTCCGCCGTTATAAGCAGCGGCTGTATATTGTCGATCAGTGGCCTGATATCAGTGACTGGTCTCAGGTATGCGACATTGACCAGGTTTATCCGTTACCGCAAGGGCTCGGTACCATCTCTCTGCGTCATTCTGCTCAGGGTATATTGCGTCTGCCACAGGATGGCGAGGTAGTATCGGTGCGATTTGAGCCGGAAGGGCTTGAGGTGAAACCACAAGGGCGAGTGGGTAAGCGTAAATTGAAAAAACTGTTTCAGGAATATGGTATCCCGAGCTGGAATCGGCGACGTACTCCATTGATCTTTTACGGTGAGCACTTAGCGGCCGTGGCTGGATTATTTAGTGTTGAAGGGTTTGCCGGTCAGGATTGTGAGCTGGATTGGCAGTATGGTACATCTTAAGTGCATTATGTATATAAAAGGTGCACAATTCGTTATGAAGATTATAACAATATTAAAGAGGACGATATGAAGAAAGTTCTTGCGTTTGCAATGTTAGCCGCAGTGATCTCATCCCCTGCCATGGCCGCTGGCGATCCTGTCGCAGGGAAAGCCAAAGCCGCGATTTGTGCCGCCTGCCATGGTGTCGACGGTATCGCCATGATCCCCGGTTACCCTAATTTGAAAGGCCAGAACGAACAGTATCTGGTGAGTGCATTAAAAGCGTATAAAAATAAACAGCGCAATGGCGGAATGTCGATGGTGATGCAGCCACAGGCATCGATGTTAAGTGATGATGATATCGCCAATGTCGCGGCGTATTTCTCGCAGCTAAAATAGTCATGACTGACTTCTTTACTCTCGAACCAACAATGCCGAGCTGAATCGCTGTCACTGATAAATTGAGCCGTCATCTGCATTATATGCAGTTGGCGGCTTTTTTTGCATCGATCATGTCGGGTAGTGCGATATTTACAGCTGTCTGATTACTATTTGTCCAGTTGGTTTTCCTGCTATTGCTTATGATGACGGCAGGTATTATTGTACTAGCACGCTGATACGATGATTTTGTAAAGACATGAGTGCGGATAATGGCTGGAAATAGAGAACATTTTGGTTCAAGAGTAGGATTTGTGCTGGCGGCAGCCGGAGCAGCTGTCGGGTTAGGGAACATTTGGGGCTTTCCGACTCAGGCTGCCAGTAATGGTGGTGGTGCGTTTGTACTGGTGTATCTTTTTATGATCCTGGTGGTCGCTTTTCCGATGCTGGTCGCTGAAATGGCGATTGGCCGTCATGGTCAGGCCAATCCTATCGATAGTATGCGTAGCCTGTCTGATAATCCGCTGGCGAAAAAAGCCGGGGCAATGGTTGGCTGCATTGGCTTGGTTGTACCATGTTTAGTTCTGGCTTTTTACAGTATTGTCGCCGGCTGGTTGATCACCTTTATGTTTGCAGCTGTAACCGATATTTTAGGTTTTGAATCAGCCTCCGCATGGCTGAAAGAGTTTTCTGTTTTACGAAATCTCTTCGGTGCAATCATTTTTTATATACTGACTATTTTGATTGTCCAAAGCGGAGTTAAGCAAGGCATTGAAAAATGGTCAACACGCCTAATGCCGGCGCTGTTTGCGCTGTTTGGTTTAATGTTCCTTTACATCATGACCCAAGATGGCGCAATGGAGGGGTTGAAGCATTTTATTATTCCTGACTTTAGCAAAATCTTCGATCGCCGATTATTGCTTGCTGCAATGGGACAAGGCTTCTTCTCGCTGACCATAGGTGGCTGTTCAATGCTGATCTATGGCTCATACCTGAGTAAGAAAGAGAACCTGCCTAAAATGGCACTGAGCGTCACATTAGTTGATACCGCCGTTGCGATTATTGCCGGTATGGTGGTAATGCCGGCCATGTTTGTTGCGATGCAAAAAGGCGTGGCTATTTATGCCGAGGATGGCTCACTACTGAGTTCAGATACTCTGGTGTTTACGGTACTTCCGATGCTGTTTGATAGCTTGGGCTTTGTCGGTGAGCTGCTGGCACTCGTGTTCTTTGTGTTGATGACGATAGCAGCGCTGACTTCGTCCATTTCGATGTTGGAATGTCCGGTATCGCTGGTGAGTGAACGCTTTAATACCCGTCGAAAACCAACCAGCTGGGTACTAGGGGCAGTCATTGCGATTTTCAGTGTTGTGATTATCTTTAATTTCGGTGAGATGTTTGGTTTAGTGGCAACAATCGCCACACAGTATTTCCAGCCAGTAGCGGCATTGCTGTTCACTCTGTTTGCCGGTTGGGTGTGGTCTCGCAATAGTAAGCTCAAAGAGCTGAGTGCGGGATGCCCGGATCTTGAAAACAGTTTGTTCTGGAAGATTTGGCCGCTATACCTGAAAGTGGTTTGTCCTGTCTTCGTTGCAACAGTGCTATGGGCTTCATTTTCTTAATGGATTGATCCCTTCACGGGTAAATAAAAGAGATAAGAAAACGGAAGCCATTGGCTTCCGTTTTTTGTCTGTGTCGTGAAAGTTATCGGCTTATCGAAACTGCTTCGCTTGTGGTAAATAATCAAAACCTGCAGCCGCAAGGCGAGTGACGAGTGTCTCTTTATCAATTTCAAAGTAGCTAATCAAGCTGTCTAAATCACCAAATTCATCGCGAATTTTCATGTTCACAATGCTCATCAGCATAATGGGATCCATAGTTTGGTAGTTAGCTAAACTCATGACTCAATCCTCGTGATCACTCATTAATAAGTTAGCGGCCGCAAAGGCGGCGCGTTCACGAATATCTTTAGGTAACTCTTCATTACCGGCAATAAAATCTAACGTTTTAATCGCACAATGAATGGCATTCGGAATGTAGCCCAGTTCACCACCACCGATTTGCGCATAGATTTTACGGGTAAATTCACAGCATTCATGAACTTTCATGGTCTTTCCTTAAATCAATTAGTCTTCTAATTGGCTTTCGCTGAATAAGGGGAAAAGCGAATTGGAAGTCTTCTCAAAGCTGGGTTTATTTTCGCCGGGTTTATTAAAGAGAAGTTTATCAAGCTAACTATACATGGGGGAGTAAAAAATGAATATGGTTCAGGGTAAGGTTATTGGTAGGCCGTTTATTTATTGCGCTTTTGCTGATAGAGCTGGCGGTCGGCGCGATCAATCATGGAGGAGGTCGTATCACCTTTATTGTACTGGGCATAACCAAAAGAGGAACCGATTTTAAGGGTGCGCAGAGTTGCATCTTCAACGGTTAACTGCTGCACGCGCCTTGTGACTTTCTGTGCTGATTCCGCCGTTGCAGGCTGAAGGATAATAATAAATTCATCTCCGCCTATTCGGTAGCAACGGTCTGAAGCACGGACAGATTGCTTTAACACCGTAGCAAAGTGGCGGATCACCTTATCACCATCTAAATGACCAAAGCGATCATTGATTTGTTTGAAGTTATCCAGATCGAAGAGCAATAGAACCAGGCCGACATTTCTGCGCTCACTCATTGCGATGGCATGCTGTATGTCTTGCTCAAAGCTGGTACGGTTGCCAAGGCCGGATAAGTAGTCACGCATAGCCATATTTTTGACTTGGCGATATTCGAGCGCATTGGCGAGCGGACCGGCAAAAAGGCGGTGATAGGTATGGAGGAGGTTAATTTCGTCTTTGTCTAACTTGTAAGGGGTGCTGTATTGCAGTTTTCCGAGTTCATTGTCGCCAAAGCGAAGGACAAACGTTTGACGGAATTCGGTTGATTTTCCTCTGCGTATCAGGGTACAGGTATCATCAAGATCCCAAATCAGACGGCTGATATCGATCTGTTTTTCAATTTCACGGGTGAAAATCTCGAACAATAAGCCAAGCTCTAATTTTCCTTGTAGTTTTTGCAGCATTAGCAAGCGCTGATCGGCCCCAAGTGGCTTAGCCCTTGGTTTTCGCTCGTCTGCAAAAATTTTCTCCCAGAGAATCGGATCCATAACTGCGTCATAAAAATGCTAAGAGCTTAACTATAGGCAATTATTACGCCAAATCAACATTTAGATCTTTGTTTTATCAAGAATTCGTGGATTTTATTTAAGAAAATTGCGGAGGAGCGTCTCTTGTTCTAAAGCATCCTGATACCCCATATCGATCAGAGCATGAATATAGTCAGGTTCAAACAAGATATAACTGGTGATAGCGGCATCATCTCTGGGGCTGATCCCGGCCAATCGCATCAAAGCGCGGGGCATTGGTGGCATATGGCAATAGTATTTTTGCGCCAACGGTCCGAATGACTGGCTCGGTGACAAGTGAATATAGTCGACATTTTTTAGCTGTAAGCGTTGTTTCTCATGTTCCGGTAGGGCTTGAATTAACGTATTAGTACGAGACAAGTGCTCCAAGTCCGCCGTCATGGTATCGCTGAAAATGGTATCCATCAGGTGACCGCCCAGCGTTGCCAAACCAGGAGCTTTGGTATGATCCCTTTCACTGACCTTCTGGTTAATCAAATCAATAATAAGAATTTTGTCTGCGCCCATTTTTAATGACGGACGAAGAGGGGCGAGTTGGTGAATCGATCCGTCACCATAATAGGTCTGGCCAATACGGGTTGCTGGAAAAATAAGAGGGATCGCAGAAGAAGCCAGCAGATGTTCGGTGGTAATTAAGGCTCGCCGGCCTTTGGATTTAGCTCTATCCCATTCAGTCAGTTCATTTTGTCCCTGGAAAAAACTGACTGAGACTCCGCTTTTATAGCTCGATGCAGTGACTGATATTCCATGAAGGTTGCCGGCCAGAATTTGTTTTTCTAACCGTTCATAGTTATTGACCTGGTTTAGCAGCTGACGCAAAGGGCGGCTATTTAGCAGGCCAAAAGGCGGGCGTTCATGATAGCCGGCTTGTAATCGTGCAAACCATTGTTTAGCCAAGTAGCTTGTCATGCCATAAGGGCTGGCACTGAACACCTTTCTGCTATGTAATTGCGACCAGGTCGACTCCAGCTTTTTGACACCGAGGTGAAAGCAAGAGGCATAGCAGGCAATTGAAATCGCATTGATCGCGCCCGCTGACGTTCCACAATAGATGGAGAACGGGCTGTGGTGTACTCTGGGGTACCACTTAGCAATCGCCTTTAGTACTCCAACCTGGTAGGCCGCTCGTGCGCCACCACCTGTTAGTAATAAGCTGATTTTAGGCTTATCCTTTGCCATACAATCCGCCCTCTTGTCATGCTGCTACTTCATATAATAAACAGTGTTGGGAATGCTCATATACGCTTCTCGAATCCGCACTCAGTCGTTATGCAGGTCAAGGCGATTGTTATAATATTAATGTTTATTTACTATATAACTAAACGTAGTGGGTTGAATAACAAAATCTTTCTCTTCGTGCCGGCTCAGAAGATCTTTTTAGTCTTTACCGCTGTTGTGTTGAAAGCTAAACCGGCCCTAGTTAGCGGAAAATAAAAAGCCTCCGCGAGCGGGAGGCTTTAAAGTTTGAGGCGGTGCTGCGGGTTAATCTAGCTTTTGCTTAATCAGCTCGACGGCTTCAGCAACCGGGACGCCGACTTTGCTGCCATCGCGACGGTTTTTGTATTCGACTTCGCCATTTTCAAGGCTGCGGTTACCGATAACGATGGTGTGCGGAATACCGATTAGCTCCATGTCTTTAAACATGACGCCCGGGCGTTCTTTACGGTCATCAAACAAGACTTCGATGCCTGCTGCGGTAAGTTCAGCGTACAGTTTTTCTGCCGCCTCTTTCACTTCTTCAGACTTCGCCATGTTCATCGGAACGATAGCTACCTGGAACGGGGCAATAGCGGCTGGCCAGATAATACCGCTGTCATCGTTATTCTGCTCGATGGCTGCAGCCACAACACGGGTACAGCCAATACCGTAACAACCCATTTCCATGATGGTATTTTTACCATCCGGACCAAGCACGGCTGCGTTCATTGCAGTTGAATAGTTATTACCTAGCTGGAAGATATGACCCACTTCGATACCGCGTTTAAGCTGCAGGGTACCTTGACCACAAGGGCTTGGGTCGCCTTCAACAACGTTACGTAGATCTTCTACTTGACCCAGCTCAACATCACGACCCCAGTTAATACCGAAGTAGTGTTTATCGTCGATATTTGCACCTGCCCCAAAGTCACTCATGACGGCAACGGTACGATCAACGATGAATGGCAGTTTAAGACCAACAGGACCTAATGACCCCGGGCCTGCACCGATCAATGCACGGATTTCTTCTTCCGTTGCCATTTCTAGCGGAGATGCCACTTCTTTCAAGTTCTCTGCTTTGATTTCATTCAGCTCATGATCACCACGGATGATCAGCGCGATGATATCGGCATCGACTTCATCAGAGGCTTTAACAAACAGGGTTTTCACTGTCTTGTCGATAGCAATACCGTGCTGCTCTACAAGCTCTGCAATCGTTTTAGCATTTGGAGTATCAACCAGCGTCATTTCAGCCGTCGGTGCCGTACGCTCTGTTACGGGGGCAACGGCTTCTGCTTTTTCGATATTCGCGGCGTAGTCAGATTCAGTAGAGAAGGCAATTAAGTCTTCGCCGCTCTCGGCCAGTACGTGGAACTCGTGAGAGCCAGAACCACCGATAGAGCCGGTATCTGCCAGTACCGGACGGAAATCTAAGCCCATACGACTAAAGACGTTGCAGTACGCCTGGTGCATGATCTCGTAGGTTTCTATCAGGCTTTCTTTGTCCAGATGGAACGAATACGCATCTTTCATGATGAATTCACGAGAGCGCATGACCCCGAAACGCGGACGAACCTCATCACGGAATTTGGTCTGGATTTGGTACAGGTTCAAAGGAAGCTGTTTATAAGATTTCACTTCGTTGCGAACCATATCCGTGATCACTTCTTCGTGAGTCGGACCTAATACAAACGGACGGCCATGGCGGTCAGCGATACGAAGCAGCTCGGGACCAAATTTGTCCCAGCGACCAGTCTCCTGCCATAGATCAGAAGGCTGAACGACGGGCATAATCATTTCGACTGCACCGGCATTGTTCATTTCTTCGCGAACAATGTTTTCGACCTTACGCAGAACACGCAGACCTGTAGGTAGCCAGGTATAAAGACCTGAAGCCAGCTTACGGATCATACCTGCACGTAGCATTAGCTGGTGGCTAATAACTTCTGCGTCGTTTGGAGTCTCCTTCAGCGTGGAAAGAAGATATTTACTGGTACGCATTGATGGTATCCGTTGGTTGATGAATTTTAAGTGAAGGGCGATATATTAACAGCCTAAGGGCTTTTCGCCAAAGAGATCAATCGCTCGCGGGATTAATCACCAATAGATTCTAGCTTAGTCACCGTGACCTGTTCATCATTGACGGTAAATCTGACATTGAAGTTAAACAAGTGCACCGCATATTCCTTGCTGTCAGCTTTGTTTTTCTTATAAGCAGGGCGGGGATCTTGCGCCAATACCTCGGCAATCACGTTCTGCTGATAGCGACCATGCTTACCCTGCAGGTTCTTTATTGCAGCATCAGTGAAGATCACGCTCAGGGTCTCTGGCTGTTCTGAGGCAAAACCTCCCCGAGCATCAGGCAGGCTGTCGGAATATGGCACGTAGGGCTTGATATCAACAATCGGGGTGCCATCGACTAAGTCAACACCGCCGAGTTCGATGATCACATGGCCCTCTTGCTGGCGAATGCCTTTTAACTCAACCGCCGACATACCAATACCATTTGGGCGGAAAGTCGCACGACTGGCAAATACACCAATACGCTCGTTCCCCCCTAAGCGGGGAGGGCGAACGGTGGGCCGCCAACCGGCTTGCAGGTTCTGATCAAACAAAAATAGCAGCCACAAATGACTGAATTGTTCGATCCCCCTGACAGCTTCGAGAGCATTGGCTTCACCTTGCAGCACTATTTCAGAACGGGCACTGGGAACTAATCCCGGCTGGCGCGGTACGGCAAATTTTTCTTTGTAGGGTGAGCGAATAATGCCAATCGGCTCAATGTTGTATGACATAACGGTTTGGTCTTGTAATTAATGACAAGGAGTTGAGTGAACAAAACATACCATAAAAGTTCCGATGCGGCTTATGTGATAGAGCCGCATATAAAAAAGCCCCGGACGAATGTCCAGGACTTAGAGGGGATAAAGCTTGATTAAAGGTTACCAGCCTTTAACAACGCCGCCCTGGAAGATCTCTTGTGCCGCGGCGTAAACGGCTTCTGACTGATATGCCTTAACGAATGTTTTTACATTCTCTGCATTAACATTGTCTTCGCGGGCCACAATCAGGTTCACATATGGTGACTCTTTGTCTTCAACGAAGACACCGTCACGCTCAGGCGTTAAGTTGATGCTGCTGGCGTACGTTGTATTGATAATTGCTAGCTGTACATCTTCAAGAGAGCGCGGTAGCTGGGCGGCTTCCAGCTCAACAATATTGAGGTTCTTAGGGCTGCTTACGATATCTAATACTGTTGCTGTTAGGCCTGCACCTTCTTTTAGCTGAAGCAGACCTTGTTGCTGAAGTAGCAGCAGCGAGCGGCCAAGGTTGGTCGGATCATTCGGTACCGCAACCTGATCGCCATCTTTTAGCTCATCAATAGATTTGATTGTGTTTGAGTAGGCTGCGATCGGATACACAAAGGTGTTGCCCGCTACGGCAAACTTGTAACCACGGTCAGTAATTTGTTGATCAAGGTATGGCTTGTGCTGGAAGGCATTGATATCAATAGATCCTTCTTCAAGTGCCGCGTTAGGTGAAACGTAGTCAGAAAAAATGATCAGCTCAACATCCAGACCATACTTATCTTTTGCTTCTTTTGCTGCCACTTCGGCAACCTGTGCTTCGGCCCCTGTTATGACCCCGACTTTGATTTTATTTACATCAACAACGGCTTCTTTTTCGCCGCAACCGGTTAGAACCAAGGCCGATGCGAGACCTGCGGCAGCAAAAAGGTTCTTTAAATTAAATGTCATATTACTTCTCCTTAGAATGGGGTATTCCCTAAATGGTATTGCTAAAGTTTTACTTTTTAGAATCTTGGATTATCGGTGATCGACCCGTTTGACTAAGTGATCGCCAACAGATTGAATAAGCTGAACCAGAATGACCAGGATGACGACGGTGATCATCATGACGGAGCCATCAAAGCGTTGGTAGCCGTAACGAATACCCACATCACCTAAACCGCCACCTCCGACGGTGCCTGCCATTGCAGAATAGCTGACCAGTGTGACGAGTGTGATCGTGACGGCATTGATAATACCCGGCAGCGCTTCTGGTAACAGGACCTTAGTAATGATCTGCTTTGGTGTCGCCCCCATTGCCTGAGCTGCCTCAACCAGGCCAGATGGTACTTCCAGTAATGCCCCTTCAACCAGCCGCGCGATAAACGGAATAGCGCCTACGGCCAATGGAACAATCGCTGCCGCTGTACCGATAGAACTGCCGACGATAAAGCGGGTAAACGGAATAATGGCGACCAGCAGGATAATGAACGGAATCGAGCGGCCAATATTAACAACGGTTCCCAATGCTTTATTCAGGGTACGGTTTTCCAGTAGCCCGCCGTCTTTACTTAAGTGCAGCGCGACACCGAGAGGAATACCTAATGCAAAACCGATGATGCCGGATGCCAGTACCATGGTTAGGGTCTGGCCGAGTGCCTCGATGAGCAGGTAGGTCAGACGTTCATTGGTTAGCCACCAGTTGGCAATCGAATCAAGCCACATAACCTAATACCTCAACATTCACTTTATGATCACGCAGAAAAGCGATCGCTTGTTCTGCTGCTTGCTCTGTTCCCAAAAATTCGGCGAGCATCAGGCCAAATTTAACACCGCCCGCGTAGTCCATATCAGAACTCAGGATACTGATGTCGATATTAAACTCTCGTGCAACCTGGCTGATCAGCGGAGCATCAACAGAAGCTCCGGTAAACTCCAGGCGGATCAGAGGGTAGCTGCCGGTCACTCTTTCTGCGGTCATCCGCGCTTGATAATCGTCAGGAATGGATAAGTCTAACGTCGAGCGAATAAATTCACGCGCCAGGTCTGTTTTCGGGTGAGCAAAAATATCGCCGACCGGGCCTTTTTCTACCAGCTCACCATCACCAATAATAGCGACTTCGGCACAGATACTTTTAACTACGTCCATCTCATGGGTGATAAGCAGAATAGTCAGGTTCAGCTTGCGATTGATTTCTTTTAGCAGCTCGAGAATAGACTGGGTTGTTGCCGGATCCAGTGCACTGGTGGCTTCATCACAAAGTAAGACTTTAGGATCAGAGGCTAATGCACGGGCAATGGCGACGCGCTGTTTTTGACCGCCACTGAGATTGGATGGATAAGTGTCTCTTTTATCGGCCAAGCCAACCAGTTTAAGTAACTCGTCGACTTTCGTCGTGAGATCCGTTTTTGATGCTCCGGCCAGCTCTAACGGAAGTGCGATATTATCAAAGACGGTACGAGACGATAGCAGATTAAAGTGCTGGAAAATCATGCCAATTTTACGGCGAGCTAATGTGAGCTCCTGATTCGATAGCTGAGTAAGATCGACGCCATCAACAATAACATGGCCGCTGGTGGGCTTTTCCAGCAAATTTACGCAACGAATTAGCGTGCTTTTACCGGCACCTGAGGATCCGATCACCCCGAAAATGGTACCTTGCTCAATTGTTAGGTTGATATCGAGGAGGGCGTTTATGGCTCTCTCTCCCTGATAGAACACTTTATTGACTCTATTAATTTCTATCATCGAACTTCCTGAACTTAGATAAATCGATTAGTGTTTTTTGTTTTAATATTGTAATCGTTTGGTGTGAAAGGTTGATTTATATCATATTGTGTTGCTGTGATGCTAGGATGTCTAGACGGCCAAGTCAATAGCTATTTTTACGTCCAGACGTCTAGATGTTGTTTTTTGTTCTTTTCTTTTACAGAAGAGGCGATGCATTATCGGTAAACAGGTGAATACCAGCCTCTGGCATGCCATAATCTGCCTAACGCAATAATACAGAGGGCTAACTCTTGGCCAAACCAGCAGTCTTTATCGATCGTGATGGCGTAATCAACGTTGATCATGGTTATGTTCATACCGTGGACGATTTCGAATACGTAGAAGGGGTGTTTGAGGCCTGTAAAAAACTCAAAGAAATGGGGTATATGCTTGTGTTGGTGACCAACCAGGCCGGTATTGCGCGTGGGATGTACACTGAAGATGAATTCCTGCGTCTGACAGAATGGATGGACTGGAATTTTGTCGATCATGGTGTTGAGTTTGACGGTATTTATTATTGTCCGCATCACCCAACAGAAGGTGTGGGTGATTATAAACAGGACTGTGAGTGCCGCAAGCCTAAGCCGGGAATGTTTATTTCGGCTCGTGATTATTTAGCAATCGATATGACTAATTCCGTTATGATCGGTGATAAAGCGGAAGATATGATTGCGGCAGAAGCAGCGGAAGTCGGAATGAAAATTTTAGTTCGTACTGGCAAGCCTGTTACTGACGAAGGCGCAGTTCTGGCTAGTGTGGTGCTGGACAGTGTTGCTGATGTGCCTGCTTGGCTAGCAACTCGTTAAGTTCAATCTCAAATAGCAGAAGGTCGCCTTAGGCGGCTTTTTTTATGCTTGTAATTCAGTGCTTAACAGGCAAATGTGACCCATTGACTGAAAGTGGGTTATATTAACACCTCACTTTTACTAGAACTTTTTGGAATTAAAAATAATATTAATAGGTTATTTTCGCATATAAATCGGGACGTGCCTATGCACTATTTTGACTATTTATGCGAAATTGCGAATAGGCCGGTGTGTTGTGACGGAGGGGGAATAGTTATTTATCCTTTGAAATAAAGCGTCGAGGCGCACTTGGCACAATGTTTCGCGGTGAGAATTATGCACCAATTAATCGCGCGACCATTTTGTAAAATACAACTTATTTTATATGTGTTGTCATCTTTTGTAGATTTATATTGCGTTGATAAGAAATTGGCTTATTGCTAGGTTGTTCAGGCTTAGTTCAGGAAGGATTAGGCGTTAAGGATAATAAAAATTACAGGAAAGTATGATGAAAAAAACACTTCTAGCAGTAGCAATCCCTTCTCTTTTGTTTGCCACATCGGCAAACGCCGTTGAAATTTTCAAGTCTGACGAAGGATTCGCCGACTTTTACGGTCAGCTTCGAACTGAAGTAAAAAAACTTGAAGATAAGGATGTCACGTTAAACGCAGGGTCTTCTCGTGCCGGCGTTACAGCACAATACAAGCTTACCGATACAGTGGATGTGTTTGGTAAGGTTGAATTTGGTTTGAACTACAAAACCAAGGAAAAAGATTACGCGATGAAAAACCGCCTGCATTATGCCGGTGTAGATACGGATGTCGGTAAATTTACTTTCGGCCGTCAGTGGGTTGTTTCGGATGATACATGGGGTGCCGATTATTCCTACTTCTTTGGTGGTTCTGCATTGCGTCACGCGACGCTTTCTGGTGCGCGTCACGATTCACTGATCAAGTATAACTATGAAGGCGAAAGCTTCTGGGTTGCTGGTAACTATGGCCTATCTGAAGATGATACCAATCAGGAGCTGGCTGAACTGTATGCCGGTACCAGCTTAGGTGACTTTAACCTGCACTTCGGTGGCGGTCAGAATCGCGATAAAGCTTATAAAGTTGGTACCCATACAATAGAGGAAGTGAAAGATAAAGTTACAGGTGCACTGACAACGCTGAAAAGTGAAGAGGACGTTAAAGCGGATCTTCAAAATACGTATTTTGAAGGTACGGTTGAATATACGGTTGGTGCTGCATTGATTGGCTTTACTTACTACAACGCTGAACTTGAAAGTCAAGGAGGCCAGAAGATCAAAGAAAATGGCTACAGTGTAGGCGGTACATACAGCTGGACTGACAAGGCTACAACTTATGCGGGGTTTGATTTTACTGATCAGGATGCATCAGAATCATCGCTAAAAGATGGTGATAGCAAAGGATTCCACATCGGCTCTGTTTATCATTTTAACAAGTGGGCTCGTATCTATGCTGAATACGCTTACGCAGATGGTCGTACCCTGGGCTACAGTAACAAAGGCTCAGATACAACTATTGCCCCAACAGAAGTGGATAGCGAAAGTAAATTTGCTATCGGTGCGCGTGTTTACTGGTAATTCCTTTTAAGCCATGTCTTTTTCCCCCCGGCCCTATTGGCCGGGTTTTTTGGTTTCTGGGGGAGAAGAAATACGGAGACATGTGATTCCCGGCCGTGGAGTGCTCCGTACGCTAAAATAATAGCTAATCAACGCTGTGATTTGTCTATCCGTCGATATTCGTTGTGGTGATTCTCTCTCACATATCCGCAGTTGCTCGTTGCTATTGCTCTGTGCGGTGATTGATAATGACATTATTAATGGCAGGAGCCTAAATTACTGAAGACAAGGAGTTAGTCTGCAGATGTTGTCCTATTTTTTCCGTCGGATGCTGTTAGTCATCCCGACATTTCTTGGTATAACCCTTCTTATTTTCACGATCACCCGTTTTGTGCCGGGGGGGCCGGTTGAGCGGATGCTGGCCAGTATGCAGGCAAAAGGAGATGCTGCATCATCGATGACAACACCGGGTGGCAGTAGCGCGTTATCAGAAGATCAGATAGCAGAATTGAATGCTTTTTACGGGTTAGATAAACCGGCGCTCGAAGCCTATACCGACTGGCTCGCTAAATTAGTCGTGCTCGATTTGGGTGAATCGACCCGTTATTACGAACCTGTCTGGGACATGATCGCCGAGCGGCTACCCGTTTCGGCGTTCTATGGGGGAATGACCTTTTTTATCAGCTATTTCATTTCTATTCCCCTTGGCTACTTCAAAGCCATGAGACATGGCAGTGTGTTTGATTCGGGATCATCCATTGTTATTTTTGTCGGCTATGCACTGCCTGGATACGTCGTTGGGGTTTTGCTGATCACCTTATTCGGCTATCACCTTGAATGGTTTCCGATGGGGGGCTTTGTCGATGATGATTTTGACGACTATGAGAGCGTTTACGATCAAGTGAAAGACATTATGTGGCACGCTGTGTTGCCGTTGATTTGTTATTTGATTGGCGATTTTGCCACGCTAACCATGACAATGAAAAATAATCTGATGGAAAATTTATCATCAGATTATGTACGAACTGCTATAGCCAAAGGCCTGCCGTTTCCACAAGCAGTACGCAAGCACGCTCTGCGTAATAGCCTAATACCGGTAGCAAGCCATTTTGGTAACTCCCTGCTATTTTTCATGACCGGCTCATTTCTTATTGAAGTTATTTTTAATATAGATGGTGTGGGTTTGCTAGGGTATGAAGCGATTATGGAGCGGGATTACCCTGTTGTTATGGGGATTGTTGCGATTAATGCGGTATTACTGATGATCGGCAATATTCTGTCGGATGTTTGCGTCGCGATTGTTGATCCTCGAGTGAAGTTCGGAGCCTAGACTGATGAGAATAAATCCGTTAACACTAAAGAAAATCAAGCGATTTAAAGAAATCAGACGCGGGTATCTGTCATTTTTAATCTTGTCTTGTTTACTGATACTCTCTCTTTTTGCCGAGTTTTTGATCAATAGTCAGGCGCTCGTCGTCAGATACAGTGGCGACTACTATTTTCCGGTGATGAGTGATGTCAGGCCGGGAACCGATTTTGGCTTAGATTACTCTAAAGAGGCTGATTACAGAGAATTACAGCAGCTTTTTGAGCAGCAGAATGGCGATAATTTTGTTATCTTGCCGTTAGTGCCATGGAATCCCTACGAACAGGATTTTAGTGGTGAATACCCGCCAACAGCTCCAAGCTTTGACGATCAACATTACCTGGGGACCGATACCATCGGCCGCGACATTTTAGCCCGTCTTTTTTATGGTTTTCGCATTGCTATGGGCTTTGCCTTAACGACCATGGTGATTTCGTATGCAATCGGCGTTTCTGTCGGCTGTGCGATGGGATTTTGGGGCGGGAAATTTGACTTGATAGCCCAGCGCTTTATTGAAGTTTGGTCAATGGTTCCTTTCCTGTATGTAATTATGATCCTGGTATCGATCACCCGACCCACCTTTACCTTGTTTGTCGCGATAAATGTACTGTTTGGCTGGATGGGAATGACCTGGTACATGCGCACCATGACTTACAAAGAGTCGGCTCGGGAATATGTGATGGCAGCCCGTGCCTTAGGTGCATCGACTGCAAGGATTGTGTTCAGGCATATATTGCCAAACACCATGGTCATGATTGTGACTCTGGCCCCCTTTACCATAGCGGCCAATATTACCGCGTTAACGGCGCTGGATTATTTAGGGCTTGGTTTGATGCCTCCCACACCGAGTTGGGGCGATTTGTTACAACAGGGAAAATCGAATCTGGACTCGCCATGGATAGCTTCTTCCGTTGTTGCTGCCATTGTTATGGTACTGGTGATGGTGACCTTTATTGGGGAAGCAATCCGTGAAGCTTTCGACCCTAAAAAATATACCCGCTATATTTAAGATCTACCGTATCAACAAGGATGTTAATGATGTATGAAAAAATAAAATTATCCGCCTTAGCGATGATATCCGCACTAGGTTTTACCGTGCATGCAGCAACGTTGCCTGATGATCTAGAGTGGATATCAAACCCGAATGAACCTATTTTTGCGTCGAGTGATGCTCAGTTCGGTGGAACTTTCCGCACCTACCTTCAGAGCTTTCCACAAACATTCCGAATTGTTGGGCCTGATTCAAACGGTAGTTTCAGGCATTGGCTATTAGATACTCGCCCTAACTTAGTCAGGCGACACCCCATTACTTATAAATGGATTCCGGAACTTGCGAACGAATGGGCTTATGGGAAGGATAATAAAAGTATTTATTTTCGAATAAATCCCAACGCCCAGTGGTCTGATGGTAAACCCATTACAGCCGAAGACTTCAAATTTGCGGTCCAGTTAATGCGTTCAAAAGATATTGTGGCACCTTGGTACAACAACTACTTCACCGAGCAGGTGGAGGGGGTAGGTGAAATTGACGATCATACCATTGTCATTACGTCGACAAAGGCTAAAAACCGGGAAGATTTAATGACGACGCTTTATGACATTCAACCCCGTCCTGCCCATTTTTACACACCGAGAGTTGACAAAAACAGTGATGGGGTTGATGACAATTTCGTTCGTCTTTATAACTTTAAAGCAGAACCGTCATCGGGGCCGTACTATGTGGATAAAGTGAAGAAAGGTAAATCTATTAGCTTTAAACATGTAGGGCGGGACTGGTGGGGCTACTCCAATAAGTATTATAAAAATCGTTATAACGTAGAGAAGATCCGGATCAAAGTGATCCGCGATCAGGATATTGCGCAAAAATATTTTGAGAAAGGTGATCTTGATGCCTTTGGTTTGATTATGCCTTCGCTTTGGCATGAGAAATCAAATGGCGAGCCTTACCAGAACGGCTATATCAATCGGTTTTGGGGGTATAACCAGCTACCTCAAGGTAGCGGTGGAGTCTGGATCAACACCGCCAAGCCTCATCTGGATGATATCAATGTCCGGAAAGGTCTGGCACTCGCCATTGACTTTGATGGCATGATTGAAAAAGTATTGCGTGGTGATTATGTCCGTAAACCGAATGGACTTGGTGTCGGACATGGTGAATACACCAATACTGATATTAAGCCTGACCCGTTTGATCCGAACCGCGCTGCAGACTATTTTATCCGGGCTGGGTTTGATCAGGTAGGGCCAGACGGGATCCGAGTCAACAGCCGTGGCGAGAAGCTGATGTTTGCCGTGACCTATTCTTATTCTGCCCATACCCCGCGTATCGCCTACCTGAAAGAACAGGCGAAGCAAGCCGGTCTGGAGCTGACGTTGAATTTAGTTGATGGATCTTCTGCATTTAAGTACGTGCTTGAGAAAAAGCATGAACTTTCATTTCATAACATGGGGACCAGTTATATTCCGCAATATTGGGAATATTTCCACTCGGATAATGCCACTAAGCCACAGACGAATAATTTTACTAACTACAGCTCGCCAGAGCTGGATAAGTTGATCATGGCTTATCGGGCTGAATTTGATTTAGGCCGGAAGAGGGCGATATCCCGACAGATTCAACAAACTGTTGCAGATGCGAGTGTGATCATTCCTGGTTATATCGTGCCGTACACCCGCGAAGGATATTGGCGTTGGCTGAAATATCCGACTCCTGCGATGACTAAACTGACAGAAGCCATGTTTTCTCCGATAGATCTGTCAACATTCTGGATTGACGAGGAAATAAAGAAAGAAACCTTGTCTGCCATGAAAAAGGGGAAGCATTTCGAACCTGTCACTGTCATCGATGATACCTATAAATTATAGACATGGGAGTAGCGGTTATGACCCATGAAGTCTTACTGGAAGTCAACGATCTTGTGACAGAATTCGTGACCGATGATGGTGTCGTGCGTGTTCTTGATGGTGTTAACTTCACCGTAAAGAAAGGGCAAACATTAGGGATTGTCGGTGAGTCCGGGTGCGGAAAGAGCGTGACCGCTATGTCCGTCATGGGCCTGTTGCCGAGACCTTACGGGCAAGTTACTGGTGGAAAGATCATTTATCGGGGAGCGAACATTGTTGATTTGCCACCTGAAAAACTCTATGCGATGCGGGGTAACCGTATCTCTATGATATTTCAGGATCCGATGACGGCGCTGAATCCGGTGCACAGCATAGGTAAACAACTGTGTGAGGTTCTCGAATTACACCGCCGTGATTTAGATAAAAAAGATCGCCTGAAATTTGCGATTGATATGCTAGCTAAGGTTGGGATCCCATCACCGGAACAGCGTATATCAGAATATCCGCACAACCTTTCAGGCGGCATGCGTCAGCGAGTCATGATAGCCATCGCGCTGGCGTGTAAACCCGATATCCTTATCTGTGATGAACCCACAACAGCACTTGATGTGACCGTGCAGGCGCAGATTCTCGATTTAATGCGTGAGCTACAACGTGACACGGGGATGGCGATTATTTTCATTACCCACGATTTAGGCGTGGTCGCTGAAATGTGTGATGACGTTGTTGTTATGTATGCTGGGCGAGTGGTGGAAATGGCTGATATTTTCACCTTATTTGAGAAGCCAAAACACCCCTATACACTTGGCTTGCTTAAATCGATGCCAACGCAGCATACCGCGCATAAACAAAAGCTGGATACGATAGCGGGCAACGTTCCTCCGTTAAACGAAATGCCTGATGGTTGCCGTTTCTGTACTCGTTGCCGTTATGCTACTGATGAGTGCCGTGACCTTGTCCCAGCCTGGACTCAGTTAAAGGGATCTCACAAAGTGAGTTGCCATCATTGGATGGAGGTAAGCTAATGTCGGAATTACTGCGTGTTGAAGATCTTAAGCAATACTTCTTTTCCGGTGGCGGTATCTTAAGAAAGGGCTACACGGTGTATGCCGTAGACGGGGTAAGTTTTTCCGTTAAGCAAGGAGAGACGCTGGGCTTGGTTGGTGAATCAGGCTGCGGGAAAAGTACACTCGGGCTAACGTTATTAAAATTGTTTGAACCTACCGCAGGTAAGATCTTTTTTGAAGGGCGTGATATTACCCATTTGTCAGTAAAAGAGATGCGTTCACTTCGTCAGGAAATGCAGGTTATCTTTCAGGATCCGACGGAATCACTGAATGCTCGCCATACTGTTGGAATGATAATTGAAGAGCCATTTATTATTCATAAGATAGGTAAGCCGGCGGAACGAAAAGAATGGGTAAAAGATCTGTTGGTAAAAGTAGGTTTACCTGCCGGTGCTGCAGAGCGTTACCCTCATGAGTTTTCTGGTGGTCAGCGTCAGCGTATTGGTATTGCCCGTGCGATTGCATTAAAGCCTAAGCTCATTGTATGTGATGAATCCGTATCGGCTTTGGATGTATCAGTGCAGGCGCAAATCCTTAACTTATTGTTGGAACTGCAGCAAGAGATGAATCTAACTTTAATCTTTATTGCCCATGACTTATCAGTAGTTAAGCATATATCAGATCGCGTTGCTGTCATGTATCTGGGTAAAATAGTGGAAATTGGGCATGCATTAGAGGTTTATAGCTCACCTCTACACCCTTATACAAAGGCATTATTGTCTGCGATACCGGTTGCCGATCCCCGGCAAAGAAACAGCAGTAGGACGGTACTGGAAGGTGAGTTGCCTTCACCGATTAACCCACCCAAAGGTTGTCATTTTCATACTCGCTGCCCATATGCGACAGACAGGTGCCGAGAAGAAAGGCCGCTATTATTGGAAAAAGTGGGTGATCATGCTGATGCGTGTCATTATTCTAATACTCGCCAGGTAAAGAGTGAATTTCGACAAACAGCATGAAACATCCTCGGATTTCTTGTGGTTGGCTAAAAAGTAACCGGTTGAGTGTTTTATTAAAATTAAGGCTTGCAGATTATCGGGGACTCCCTATAATTCGCTTCCGTTGTCACGACAAACTACCGAGTAGATAGCCGAGGCAATAACGTTCTTTAACAATTTGACCATGCAATCTGTGTGGGCACTCGTGAAAAAGTTAAGTCGAAAGATTTATCAATGAACTGAGTGACCGAACAGTATGATTCCTGCAGAGGAATGATATTGGCACAGTC
>NZ_JBVCPH010000018.1:0-82267 GCF_057456235.1 Photobacterium sp.
GGATTCGAACCTCCGACCGCCTGGTTCGTAGCCAGGTACTCTATCCAGCTGAGCTACGCGCGCACAATAAATTTGGTTTACAACAACAAGCTGTCAAAAACATCTCATTGCTTTTAAATGATGGTGCGCGCGGGAGGATTCGAACCTCCGACCGCCTGGTTCGTAGCCAGGTACTCTATCCAGCTGAGCTACGCGCGCACTGTAAAACTGTTTCCGCAATCCTTAACAAGGAATGGCGGTGAAGGAGGGATTCGAACCCTCGATACGGGATAAACCGTATACTCCCTTAGCAGGGGAGCGCCTTCAGCCTCTCGGCCACCTCACCGTCTTGCGGGGGGTCATATTACTGCCAAGCCAAAATAAGTCAAATACTTTATTGCCCAAAAACGACAATCGCAGCACGCATGGATACTTAATAGTCAATACGACAACTAAACCAACGTAACTACCGAAATATCTGGCGTATTTTCAGTAAATCAGGATTGGAGGATGGAGGGTTACTGGATTTCTTCAGACACAAAAAAGGCCAGCGAGAATAGCCGACCTTTCTTTATTAGTAGTTACCAGAACCTTGAGTACCAGCTTCTTTTTCCGCTTGAATTCGCATATAGATTTCTTCACGGTGAACAGATACTTCTTTCGGTGCATTAACACCAATGCGAACCTGATTACCTTTAACGCCTAGTACGGTGACAGTTACTTCGTCACCAATCATTAGCGTCTCACCTACGCGACGAGTCAAAATTAGCATTCGTGTGCTCCTTGAGTTATCTCGATTTTATAAGAATTTAACGTTTATTATCCAACAATATTTACGAGCCCGTTTTAATAAGCCCGTAAATGGTCACTGCTCAAGAAACAGCGAGAAGTGGTCGATTATCCAGACTTTCTGGCTCAACCACAAACCTTTTGTGGACCACATCTACAGCTAATTGATGATCACCCTCATTTATCAACAGAGAAAGACAATGAGCAGATCGTTTTTTCTGATGAACCAGAACGCCAGCTTCCGCGAGTACAGTACAAACATGATCAACTTTGTCCTGCACGTTATCGCCGACTACCGATAAGGTAGAAACGGCTGCCACCTGGTGCATCTTTTTATCCAGCACGAGTTTTAGGCGCGCCAAATCTTCATTTGCTGTAACGATTTGTGTTAAATCCGCAGTAACCGCCTTACACCAGCACTGCATACCGAACAGGTTAAGCTGTTCCTGTAATTCAGAGATTGGCATATCAACATCAAGCAGCGTCTGCTGATTTTTCAGCGCTATCCCCACGACATCAGATGCAGCAGAGGACTCGAAACTTACCAGTGTTCCCTCCCCTTCTTCAAACGAAGAAAGTACCCTGAGTGGAACACCATGCTGTCTTGCATATTCAACTGACTGTAATTGTAGCACTTTCGCACCGTTTCGCGCCATTGATGTCATATCATCGAAATGAACGACATCCAGGCGACGAGCTTGCGGTACTAAACGCGGATCGCATGTATATACGCCATCCACGTCGGTAAAGATCTGACACTCATCGGCGTTTAAAGCGCCTGCCAGTGCAACAGCCGTGGTATCCGAACCTCCGCGGCCTAGGGTTGTTATATCCCCTTCATCAGTAATGCCTTGAAAGCCAGCGACTATCACAATCTGGTCTTGCTCAAGCAATTGTTGAATATGACTAGGATCAATATGGATAATGTTCGCATCATTATATTGACTGTCAGTTTTTATTCCTGCCTGCCAACCGGTCAACGATACCGCACTATGACCCATTTTATTCAACATCATTGCGAGCAAAGCCATTGAGACTTGTTCACCCACTGACATGAGAACGTCAAGTTCTCGCTCTGCAGGCACAGCATCGATCTGCTGTGCAAGGCCTAGGAGACGATTAGTCTCGCCAGACATGGCAGAAACAACCACAACCAGTTGCTTGCCTTCTTCTTTGGCTTCAATGACTCGTTCGGCCACAGCTTGGATACGTTCTATCGATCCAACTGATGTTCCACCAAACTTTTGCACTATCAGCGACTTACACGCGTTCTGCGTCACTTTACTTCACCGTCCTGGGGCTAATACCCCGTTACCATACATATTGCTAAAGGGCGCCTTACAGGCGCTCAGCGATCCATGTCTGTGCTGACTCTAGCGCAGCAGGAAGAGCACTTGCATCAGTACCACCTGCCTGTGCCATGTCCGGACGACCGCCACCTTTACCACCTACTTGCTGGGCTACCATGTTGACAAGCTCACCGGCTTTTACTTTGCCGATCAGGTCTTTGGTGACGCCTGCGATTAAACCAACTTTGTCGCCACTGACGTTGCCCAATACAACAATACCGCTACCGAGCTGGTTCTTTAGATCATCAACCATGCCTCGTAGTGCTTTGTTGTCGGCACCGTCCAATTTAGAGATCAGTACTTTTACGCCGTTGATCTCTTGCGCCTGATTGATAATGTCTGCACTTTCTTGCGCAGCCAGTTTATCTTTCAGTTGCTGAATTTCTTTTTCCAGTTGCTTGCTATGCGTAACCAGCGCGCTCACTTTGGTTACGACGGATGACACGTCTGACTTCACTAAGCCAGCCGTTTCAGAAAGCAATGCTTCTTGCGCATGCAGAGCATCAATTGCCGCCGCGCCAGTGACTGCTTCAATACGGCGGATACCTGCCGCAATACCACCTTCAGAAGTGATCTTGAACAGGCCAATATCGCCGGTATTCTTCGCGTGAATACCACCACAAAGCTCGGTCGAGAAATCGCCCATGCTCAGTACGCGTACTTCATCATCATACTTTTCGCCAAACAGGGCCATGGCGCCTTTCTGTTTCGCCGATTCGATATCCATGATGTTGGTATCAATACGGTGGTTCATCCGAATTTGTTCGTTCACCACGCGTTCAATCTCACGCAACTGCGCAGGCGTTACCGCTTCAAGATTTGAGAAATCGAAACGCAATGATTCCGGCTTCACCAGAGAACCTTTCTGAGCAACATGCTCACCAAGGAGGTTACGCAGTGCTGCGTGCATCAAGTGCGTCGCTGAGTGGTTCAGGCTAATCGCCATACGGCGCTGCGCGTCAACGTGCGCCGTTAGCTTATCGCCAACCTTCAGGGCACCTTCAACCATTGCACCTTTATGACCAATCGCTGTACCAAATTTCTGGGTGTCAGCGACGTTAAACTGTGTGCCTTCAGCCGTCATAACACCAGCATCACCACACTGACCACCAGCCTCGGCGTAGAATGGTGTGTTATCGAGTATAATCAGTGCGTCATCACCGGCATTAATACTGTCAACAGCTTCACCGTCACGGTAAATCGCAATAACGCAGGCTTGGGCTTCGGTGGCGTTGTAACCACAGAACTCAGTTTCAACATCAACTTTGATTGCGGTATTGTAATCGACACCAAACTGTCCCGCTTCACGCGCGCGCTGGCGCTGAGCTTCCATCGCATCGTTAAAGCCATTTTCATCGATCGTAAAGCCACGCTCACGAGCGACATCGTTGGTTAAATCTGCCGGAAAACCGTAGGTGTCATACAGTTTAAACACCGTTTCACCATCAAGCTCTTTGCCGCTTAAACTATCTAAAGCGTCATTCAAGATTGTCAAACCACGGTCAAGTGTGCGACCAAAGTTTTCTTCTTCAATTTTCAGTACTTTTTCAACAATCGCTTGCTGCTTCTTCAGCTCTTCACCGGCAGTGCCCATGATTTCAGCTAATGGACCCACCAGCTTGTAGAAGAAGGCGCCGTTAGCGCCCAGCTTATTACCGTGACGTACCGCACGGCGAATGATACGACGCAGAACGTAACCACGGCCTTCATTTGACGGCATAACACCATCAACAATCAGGTATGCGCAAGAACGGATGTGGTCAGCAACCACGCGAAGAGATTGGTTAGACAGATCCTCATAACCAATCACTTCAGCCGATTTTTTAATCAGGGTCTGGAAGATGTCGATCTCGTAGTTCGAGTGGACGCCCTGCATAATTGCAGCAATACGCTCGATACCCATACCCGTATCAACAGAAGGCTTTGGAAGCGGCTCCATCGTGCCGTCAGCCTGACGGTTGAACTGCATGAATACGTTGTTCCAGATCTCGATGAAACGGTCACCATCTTCTTCAGGAGTGCCTGGACGGCCACCCCAAATATGTTCACCATGATCATAGAAGATTTCAGTACAAGGACCACATGGTCCCGTATCGCCCATTTGCCAGAAGTTATCTGACGCGTACGGTGCCCCTTTATTGTCGCCGATACGGACAATTCGATCGGCTGGAATACCCATTTGTTTATTCCAGATCTCAAACGCTTCGTCATCAGTTTCGTAAATGGTTACCAACAGGCGATCCTGAGGCAACTTTAGCTCTTCCGTTAAGAACTCCCAAGCATACTTAATGGCATCTTGCTTGAAATAATCACCAAAACTGAAGTTACCCAGCATTTCAAAAAAAGTATGGTGGCGGGCAGTAAAACCTACATTCTCAAGGTCATTGTGCTTACCACCGGCACGTACACAGCGCTGAGCTGTCGTCGCTCGAGTGTAGCTGCGCTTTTCAAGCCCCAGAAAAGTATCTTTAAATTGGTTCATACCTGCATTGGTGAACAACAGTGTTGGGTCGTTCGCAGGTACAAGAGAAGAGCTTTCCACGATTTGGTGGCCTTTGCTCTCAAAAAACGCTAGAAACGCACGGCGAATCTCATCAGTGCTCATGTACATTGGGAAATCCTGAATAGATGCTTTTATAGAAACCAGAAAAATCGCATTTACGCGACTGTATCGGACTAAGATAAATTTTTTGGCGGCCATTGTAAAACAACCACAGCGAATACAGGAAATGTTATGTTACGAATTAAGGAAAATTACTCGTCTGTGGCAGCCAAAGCATAGTTGATTTGGTCAAAATCGAAGCCGCGATACTGCAAAAAACGAAATCGACGTGCTTTTTCTTTCGGAGAATCGATGACCGTTTCACCAAATTTTCGCTGCGCGACCTCTTTACCGTGTTCGTACCAGTCAATATCGGACTCATCAATAGCATGATTGACGATATCTTCCCCGACCCCCTTCATTTTCATTTCTTGTTTGATCCGCAATGCACCCCAGCCTTTGGCAACACCGTTACGCACCATCATGGCGGCATACCGGGTATCGTTAAGCCAGCCATATTCCTGACAATGGCTGATCGCCAGATCTATTTCCTGAGCCTCAAAACCGCGGGTTGTCAATTTACGGCGTAATTCAGTTTCGGCATGATCCCTGCGTGACAGGTAACCAACCGCCGCCTCTTGGGCTGATTGCTTATTCGTTTTATTTCTCATGCAGACTATTCTCCAACGGAAAAAACGGGCCTTGTACCTAGTACAAAGCCCGTTTTTAAATTCTTTTCACATTCATCGCATGCTGATGCAGCGGCTACTCTAGGTAATTAAAATGCTTCTTTTTCTTCTGCGGTCTCTTCTTTTTTGCTGTCAGCAGATTCCAATGTTGCCGGTGCTAATAACATCTCGCGCAACAGTTTATCGATTTCTTCTGCAATTGCCGGGTTTTCAACCAGGTGCTTGCATGAGTTTGCTTTACCCTGGCCAATCTTATTGCCTTTATAGCTGTACCAGGCACCGGCTTTTTCTACCAGCTTGTGCTTCACACCTAAATCAATCAGCTCGCCATTGCGGTTGAAGCCTTGGCCGTAAAGAATTTGTGTCTCAGCCTGCTTAAACGGCGCCGCAATTTTATTCTTAACCACTTTGATGCGAGTTTCATTACCGACCACTTCATCGCCATCTTTAATCGCGCCGGTACGGCGAATATCCAGACGTACAGAAGCATAGAATTTCAGGGCATTACCGCCTGTGGTGGTTTCAGGGTTACCAAACATCACACCGATCTTCATTCGGATTTGGTTGATGAAAATACACATGCAATTTGAGGTCTTTAAGCTACCCGTGAGCTTACGCATGGCTTGGGATAGCATTCTCGCTTGCAAGCCCATGTGCGAATCGCCCATCTCACCTTCAATTTCTGCTTTTGGCGTTAGAGCAGCAACGGAATCGACCACAATCACATCGACAGCACCTGAGCGAGCTAGGGCATCAACGATTTCTAAAGCTTGCTCACCAGTATCTGGCTGAGAAACCAAGAGCTGGTCGATATCAACCCCCAGCTTTTGAGCATAGATTGGGTCTAGAGCGTGTTCAGCATCGATGAATGCACAGGTCTTGCCTGCTCGTTGCGCAGACGCAATGGTTTCCAGCGTTAATGTCGTTTTACCCGATGATTCTGGACCGTAAATTTCAACTACGCGACCCATTGGCAAACCGCCAGCACCCAGCGCGATATCCAGCGACAGGGAGCCAGTTGAAATCGTATCGATATCCATCGTACGGTTATCGCCCAACTTCATGATGGAGCCTTTACCGAACTGCTTTTCAATCTGGCCTAACGCTGCGGCAAGAGCCTTCTGTTTGTTGTCGTTCATTCGACTCTCCAACGGATGCTTAAATTAAATACTGAAGTAAACTTATGTCGGTTAGTATACTGTCTATTCATACAGTGTCTAGCACTGTATGAAAATTTTTTCTCTTGCTGTCTGTACCCCGCTCACCCGGAGATTTGCTTAGCCCAGAGCCTGTAAACGCTGCAGCATGCCAGATAAGGATTTTTCAATCGCTTGCTGCCTAACGGCATTGCGATCGCCGTCAAACAAACAGGTCTCAAGCTGCAACCAACCGGTACTGTCCGCCCAGGCGAAACAGACCGTCCCTACCGGTTTGGTTTCTGTGCCGCCGCCAGGACCGGCAATACCGCTGATCGCCACACTGATCGTGGCATTAGAATTGTTCAGTGCCCCAGTGGCCATTTCCCTGACCACGGCCTCGCTGACGGCCCCATGTTCAGCCAGTGTTTCACCCTGAACTCCTAGCATTTGCTGTTTGGCTTCATTGCTATAGGTGACAAAAGCGCGATCAAACCAGCCTGAGCTGCCGGCAATATCGGTGATGGCGGTCGACACGCCACCACCGGTACATGATTCAGCCGTTGTCGCAACCCAACCTCTGCGTTCTAACGCTTCGCCCAAACGCTCAGCAAGCTGCTGTATTTTTTCCATATATCGCTTCCCTTTTTCTAACAATAGAATCGAGTATAGAGAGACCAGAAACCAGAATCGAGAAACTTGAACCTCGCCACTCGCGATTCATATCTCGATTGCTACTTTGCCACCCTGCCCGATTCACGTATCCTTAGCTATCAGAATTTAACCCGGCAATTTTTGACCCAGCATCAACAGCAGGTTAATCCGGCACCAACAGCAGGCAATATCGTGACAGTGAAAGGTTTAGAGACACACACTCCAATGATGCAGCAATTTTTACGAATTAAGGCTGAAAACCCTGATATTCTGTTGTTCTATCGTATGGGCGATTTCTACGAACTATTTTTTGATGATGCTAAGCAAGCCTCTCAATTACTCGATATTTCTCTGACAAAGCGCGGCTCCTCCAACGGCCAGCCAATTCCGATGGCCGGTGTGCCTTACCATGCTGTTGAAGGATATCTGGCAAAACTGGTTCAGCAAGGCGTTTCTGTCGCGATTTGTGAGCAAATCGGCGATCCGGCAACCAGCAAAGGGCCGGTTGAACGTCAGGTAGTCCGTATTGTTACGCCTGGTACGGTCAGTGATGAAGCGTTATTAAATGAACGCCGGGATAACCTGATTGCCGCGATTTACCACAACAGTCAGGGCTTTGGCTACGCCACCCTGGATATCACCTCCGGCCGCTTTATGCTTTCAGAGCCGGATACAGAAGAAGCCATGCAGGCAGAGCTACAACGCACCAGCCCTGCCGAGTTGCTCTACCCGGAAGACTTTGCCCGACCACAAATCGTTGAGCCGATAAAAGGCACGCGCCGTCGCCCGGTGTGGGAATTTGACCTCGCTACCGCGCGCCAACAGCTGACCATGCAATTTGGTACCCGTGACTTAGTCGGTTTTGGCGTCGAGCCGGCTGAACGCGGTCTCTGTGCTGCCGGCTGCCTGCTGCAGTATGTTAAAGACACCCAGCGCACCGCGCTTCCTCATATTCGCGCGATCACCTTAGATCGCAAAGATCATGCCGTGATCCTGGATGCGGCAACCCGTCGCAATCTGGAGCTGACCCAAAATCTGGCGGGGGGATTTGACAATACATTGGCTTCGGTACTCGATCATACCGCTACCCCGATGGGCAGCCGCCTGTTAAAACGCTGGCTGCACCAGCCAATCCGCGATCCTCAGCAGCTCAACAACCGCCTCGATGCCATTGCCGAATTTAAAGATAGCGGGATGTTTGCCGATGTCGCGGGCGTGCTACGCCATATGGGCGATCTGGAACGTATTCTGGCTCGCCTGGCACTGCGTTCTGCACGCCCTCGCGATTTGGCCCGTATGCGTACCGCGCTTCAGCATCTGCCGGAACTGGCCGATCTATTGACTGAAATTGACCAGCCCCGGATCGGTGAATTAGCCCAGTTTGCCGCCCCCATGGATGAGCTGTGCGGGCTGCTGGAACGTGCCATCATCGAAAATCCTCCGGTTATCATCCGAGACGGCGGCGTGTTGGCTCCGGGCTATAATGCCGAGCTCGATGAATGGCGCGATCTGGCTGACGGCGCAACCAAGTATCTCGACGATCTGGAGGCGCGCGAGCGTGAGCATCACGATATTGACAGCCTGAAAGTCGGCTTTAATCAGGTTCATGGCTTTTTCATTCAGGTGAGCCGTGGCCAAAGCCACCGGGTGCCAAGTCATTATGTTCGCCGCCAGACGCTGAAGAATGCCGAACGTTATATTATCCCTGAGCTGAAAGAGCACGAAGATAAGGTACTCAACTCTAAATCGAAAGCCTTAGCACAAGAGAAAAAGCTGTGGGAGGAGCTGTTTGATCTGTTGCTGCCACATCTGGAGCAACTGCAAAACGCAGCCAATGCCCTGTCGGAACTGGATGTACTGACTAACCTGGCCGAACGTGCCGATACCCTCAATTACTGCCGCCCGCAGTTGATGACAGAAACGGGCATTGAAATTACCGCAGGCCGCCACCCGGTGGTTGAGCAGGTGCTTAAAGAACCGTTTATCGCGAATCCTATCTCACTGCATCAGGATCGCCGGATGTTGATCATTACCGGCCCGAACATGGGGGGTAAATCCACTTACATGCGCCAGACGGCACTCATTGCATTGATGGCCCATGTGGGCTCGTTTGTGCCTGCTGAAGCGGTGAAGATTGGTCCGTTAGATCGTATCTTTACCCGTATTGGTGCGTCGGACGATCTGGCCTCCGGCCGTTCGACCTTTATGGTCGAAATGACCGAGACCGCCAACATCCTGCATAATGCAACCCCCAGCAGCCTGGTATTAATGGATGAAATAGGCCGCGGCACCAGCACTTATGACGGCTTATCTCTGGCGTGGGCCAGTGCTGAATGGCTGGCAGAAAAAATTGCCGCCATGACGCTGTTTGCCACCCATTACTTTGAGCTGACGGAACTACCCTCACTGCTTTCAGGGCTGGCCAACGTCCATTTAGATGCCGTTGAGCATGGTGATGAGATAGCCTTTATGCATGCCGTTCAGGAAGGCGCGGCCAGCAAATCCTACGGATTAGCCGTCGCGAGTTTAGCCGGAGTACCCAAATCGGTGATCAAGCGGGCAAAAGTGAAGTTGCAGCAACTGGAAGCGAGTGGTCATCAGCAAGCGGTAAGCTCGCCATCAGCCGTACCGAAAGAGGAAAATCAGCTGACGCTGATCCCCGAACCAAGTGAAGCGGAAGAAGCATTAGCCAACTTGAACCCTGATGAAATGACACCGCGTCAGGCGCTAGATGAGCTGTATCGCCTGAAAGCATTGTTATAAGCCCGGGATAAGAAGCGAGTAAAGTGACCCTAGATCCTAGGCACTCGATTCCGCCATAGAAAAAGGACGCCCCGGCGTCCTTTTTTAATCCGCTACTATTGTGGTTGAATTACAACTCCTGATTAAAGAGCGATTCAATATTTAAACCCTGATGGGTCAGCATGTCACGTAAACGACGTAAACCTTCGACCTGGATCTGGCGAACACGTTCGCGGGTTAAGCCTATCTCACGGCCAACATCTTCCAGGGTCGAAGCTTCATAGCCCAGCAGCCCAAAGCGGCGAGCTAACACTTCTCGCTGCTTAGGATTCAGCTCTTGCAACCAGTTGATAATCGAGGTTTTGATATCATCATCCTGCGTCGATGTTTCAGGGCTACCGCCTTTCTCATCAGGGATAATATCCAATAATGCTTTTTCTGAATCGCCGCCAATAGGGTTATCCACCGAGCTGACACGTTCATTCAAACGCAGCATTCGGTTAACGTCATCAACCGGCTTCTCCAGCTGAAAAGCGATATCTTCGGCTGTCGGCTCATGATCCAGTTTCTGCGCCAGCTCACGGGCAGTTCGGAGGTACACATTGAGCTCTTTGACAACATGAATAGGCAAACGGATGGTGCGGGTCTGGTTCATGATCGCGCGTTCAATGGTTTGGCGGATCCACCAGGTCGCATAGGTTGAGAATCGGAAGCCTCGCTCGGGATCGAACTTTTCTACGGCTCGGATCAGCCCCAGATTTCCTTCTTCAACTAAATCCAGTAAAGCCAGACCACGATTACTGTAACGACGGGAAATTTTGACCACCAGACGCAAGTTACTTTCAATCATGCGCTTACGTGCGACTTCGTCCCCTCGTAATGCCCGGCGGGCATACAGCACTTCTTCTTCGGCTGTCAACAGGGGAGAAAAGCCAATTTCTCCGAGGTAGAGCTGCGTTGCATCAAGGGCTTTTTTCGTCGCCCCATATTTTGAAATATCGACATCTTCGTTGCTAATATCTTCTACAGACTCAGATTTTATAACCACAGCAGGGGTGTCTGAATCGATATCTTCATCAAAATTAAAAGTTTCGATATTAGCGGCTGTGTTGCTTCTACTCATAGCGCCTCCCAGATGGCGAGTTAGCAATACTAGGCAAGACATACAACTTCATTATCTCATTTTTACTTTTTCGGCAAATACCTCAGAGGATCCACGGATTTGCCTTTATAACGAATTTCAAAGTGCAGACGGACACTGCTAGTTCCCGAGCTTCCCATCGAAGCAATCTTCTGCCCGGCTTTTACTGTCTGTTGCTCTTTAACCAACACCTTGTCATTGTGCGCATAAGCACTGAGATAATCATCACTATGCTTAATGATCACAAGATTTCCATATCCCCTGAGTGCATTTCCGGCATATACAACTTTGCCTCCGGCTGATGCACTCACAGACTGTCCACGCCGGCCTGAAATATCGATACCTTTATTCCCATTATCAGAACTGGAAAAGGTTGCGATAACCGAACCTTTGCTTGGCCATGCCCATTGGTCCACCTTGTTGGTATTCTTTGTGTTATTTGTGACAACTTTGTTGCTTTTTGTGTTTTGAGAGTACTCCTTTGTGCGATCCTGATCAACATTTTTATTGGCTATTTTTTGCTCAGAATTTATCTGTTTCACAGGAGCCTTGCTCTGCGGCTTGGGGCTTGGTTTTACCTTGGGAGCGCTATTGGTTGTTTTTACTGGGGGTTTAATAACGGCAACCGTACCGGCATGGCCATATTCCGGTGCCACATACTTAGGTTTCCATAGCTGGAGTTTTTGTCCGGGAAAGATGGTATAAGGGAATGACATCTTATTCTGGGCAATAATGTCCTTCACCTCCCGCCCCGTTACATAAGAAATAAAGTAAAGGGTATCGCCTTTTTGAACTTCGTAGTAACTGCCGCGGTGACTGCCGCGATCGAGTTGTGAATAATCTTTTCCGATACTCGAAACCGGTGCTGGCACGTGACTGCTGCAGGCAGACAATAGCAACAGACAAGCGGCTGCTATTGACAATGAGTGCGATAAGTTCTTGCTCACTCGCACTTCCATGGCTTTACGCTAAGTCCCCAGCCACCAGTGGAACAAATCGAACGGCTTCAATGTCCTGATAAGAAAACGTATCACCGGTACGGGTGATCTGTTTCAGGACCTGATACTCATCACCGACAGGAATGACTAACCGGCCACCATCAGCCAGCTGCTTAAGTAATTCCTCAGGAATAGTTTCTGCGGCAGCGGTAACAATAATGGCATCAAAAGGCCCTTTGTTATGCCACCCCAGCCAACCATCCCCATGTTTAGTCGAAATATTATGCAGATCGAGCTGTTTTAAGCGACGTTTAGCCTGCCACTGCAGTGCTTTTATTCGCTCCACGGAGTAAACATGGTTAACCAGGTGTGCCAGAACTGCCGTCTGATAGCCCGAGCCGGTGCCAATTTCCAGGACTCTGGAGTTAGGGTTGAGATCCAGTAACTCTGTCATTATAGCCACGATATAAGGCTGTGAAATCGTCTGCCCGCTACCAATGGGTAAGGCATTATTTTCGTAAGCCTTATGGGAAAATGCCTCATCAACGAATAGTTCTCTGGGAACGGCTTCAATTGCATTCAGCACTTGCTCATTTTGGATTCCCTGCCGTCGCAACAAGGCCACCAAACGGTGACGTTCTTCCACATAACGCATCCTTATTTTATCTCCACTTCTTTCATCCATAGCTCAACACTGTCGATGGCATTATGAGCCGTTAAATCAACTTGCAGCGGGGTAATAGACACCGATTTTTGTTCGATGGCATGAAAATCCGTACCGGGACCTGCATCCTGGCCAAGCCCCGGCGGACCAAGCCAGTAAAGAGTTTTACCACGAGGATCCGTATCTTTGACCATCTGCTCTGCACGGTGCCGTGCCCCCAGTCGCGTGACTTGCCAACCGGTTAATTCCGCCAAAGGAACATCCGGCACATTTATATTAAGGATCTGATTGTTGAGCAACGGCTTATCAATCAAATTGCGAACCAGCTCTTTGACCACCTGCGCTGCCGTGTCAAAGTATACGGAACCCACCAGCGATACCGCTATTGCCGGCACACCAAGGAAATGCCCCTCCGTCGCTGCCGCTACCGTACCGGAATATAAGACGTCATCCCCCAGATTGGCACCATGGTTAATACCGGCAACCACGATATCCGGGCGGTATTCCAGCCACTCATTCAGGGCAAAGTGGACACAATCGGTCGGTGTACCTTCAACAGAGATCCGACCTGGTCCTTCTTCGCGAATACGCAGCGGATTATCAAGTGATAGGGAGTTTGAAGCCCCGGAGCGATTTCGATCCGGGGCGACCACGGTAACCTCCCCCAGCTCACCCAATACAGAGGCAAGCGTATTAATGCCTTCGGCAAAAATACCGTCATCATTACTGATTAAAATTCGCATGGTCGCCATCCTCTCGTTCACGCTCCATTATTAGCTCGCGTACCACAGAGGTTGCGAAACAACCCGCCGGCAGGGCGAATGCCAGCACGAGATCATCACCATCGAATTGCCATTCCATCTCTTGTGGCTTTAACAATAACGGACGACGCTCATGACGCATACGGTTATCACGGATCAATTTAAGCAGCAATGGCTCTTGTTCAATCACCGATAATTCAAATGCTTCTGCATCAGCCTGAGTCGGTAAGGCATTATCACCCACTAAGGGGGCCGTAATATTTACGCGCCCCTCATCAATGCTCGTTTGTAGTTCAGGGCTAATCGTTTCAGCCAGGAAGCCATTCTCTTCCCCCATATTTTGCAAACTGTCACCCAGCATCAGCGAGTGAACGTTGCCCTGCTCAATTCGCGTCGACAGTACCATGTTGAATAGCCAAGAACGTGCCGCGGATAAATAAAAGCTGCGCTTACTCTTGTCTCGAACTCGAAATTCGTCATTCCCCCAGCTACGCGCCTTCACCACATTATTACCGCTATGCCCAAATCGCTGCTCACCATAATAGTTGGGCACGCCGTGGCACTTCACCTGCTCTAATTTGGCGGCCAGTTCATCCGGCTTATCAAGTTCAAGCAAGCGCAACTGGAACCAGTTGCCGACTAAATCGCCCGGACGCAGTTTTTTATCGTGGCGGGTGGTTTCCAAGACTTCAACTCCCGGATGCTCTGCCACAAACAAAGTTAAATCAGGATCTGGCTTTCCGGGCAGATGAACACTTAACCACTGCTCCGTTACCGCATGACGATCTTTGAGGCCGGCCCAGCTCACATCTCGCGATTTGACGCCACATGCTTTCGCCAGCTCATTGACCACAAACTTGGTGTTTTCACCTGTCTTGCGGATCTTCACCATAAAGTGTTCGCCTTGCCCGGCAAAATCAAAACCTAAGTTTTCTTTGACTACAAAGTGGTCAGGCTGGACTTTGATCCGCCCCTGACACGTTGGTTTTTCATATAACCAACAAAAATTGTCCATGACATTAGACATCGTTATACCTTTTGAATTAAGACCACAGCTTCGCAAGCAATGCCTTCTTTGCGTCCCGTAAAACCGAGACGTTCAGTGGTTGTCGCCTTAACATTAATATTCTCAATTTCCGTTTCCAGATCGTCGGAAATTGCCTGGCACATCTCATCAATATACGGTGCCATTTTCGGTGCCTGGGCAATGATGGTGACATCCAGATTGCCCAGCCGGTAGCCTTTTGCTTTTACTTTACTGTAGACGTCACGCAGTAAGAAACGGCTATCAGCCCCTTTCCACTCAGCATCCGTATCCGGGAAGTGGCGGCCAATATCCCCGGCACCAATGGCACCCAGCAAAGCGTCACACACAGCATGAAGCGCAACGTCACCATCAGAATGGGCAATTAAGCCCTGATCATAAGGGATAGCAACCCCGCCAATGATCACCGGGCCGTCGCCGCCAAACTTATGCACATCAAAACCATGTCCAATTCGCATCAGGGCTGCTCCTTAATCAGTTGTTCCAAATAAAAGCCGGCAAGAGCTAAATCTTCAGGCTGGGTTACTTTCAGGTTATCGGCCCGCCCTTTAACCAGCAGTGGGGAATACCCACAATATTCCAGAGCTGACGCTTCGTCGGTAATAACCGCACCCTCTTTGAGCGCTTGTTGCAATGACTCCCGTAATTGCTTCACTCTAAACATCTGCGGGGTAAGTGCATGCCAGAGGTTGTCACGATCGACGGTTTCAGCAATAACTGGCAGGCTGTTGTGATGCAGAACATTACTTTGCTGTTTATTAACAGGCGACCGGCTGCCGCGCTTCATGGTATCGCGTACAGGGGCCGCCAGAATCGCACCATCTTCACTTTGCAGCGCAGCCGCCACCAACCGCACCAGATCCGCTAATCGTACACATGGCCTTGCCGCGTCATGTACCAGCACCCAGCTGTTCTCATCGACAATGGCAGCAAGACCGGCAAACACCGAATCTGCTCGCTCAGCCCCCCCCTCAACAACCTGAATCCGAGGATCGCTGGCAAGCGGCAGCGAAGGAAAATAGGGATCACCGTTACTGATCGCAATAATTATCCGTTCAATCTGCGGGAGGCTGAACAGGCGATCAACGGTGTGCTCCAAAATCGTTTTACCTGCAATGGCTAAATATTGCTTAGGCCGGTCAGCCGCCATACGGCTACCGACCCCGGCAGCAGGTACGACGGCGGTAAGTTGTTGGGTCATGGCAAGGTTTCGTTAAGAGTTAATAATTTGGGCTGCTTTCACCCACAATGCGAAAAAATGTTTCACTCGGCTTAATCATACCAAGTTCATTTCTGGCGCGCTCTTCTACCGCTTCCTGACCACGGTGAAGATCATGGATTTCGGCATACATCTGCTGGTTGCGCTGGACAAGTTCAGCATTTGCTTTCTGTTGTATTTTTACATTGCCTTCTACTGCTAAATAATCCATCAGGCCATTCTTCCCGAGCCAGAAGTCATATTGCAGCCAAACTAAAACAGCCAGCAGCATCACGGTTAACAGACGCATGCATGTCCCCACTTTCGCGTTAAATACGTTAGACCAGTTGTATTATACTGATTAGTATTAGGGTAAGTATTCATTCCTCTCGTTCGTTTCACCCTCTTCAGGGCAACGAGTCAGGGGGAATGGATACTCTTTAAAAATATCCAACTTGTAATAATCCCACAAACCATTGTTGGTGACTAGCGTTAGGCTTTTAGTCTGCGTTATTCAGATATAAAAAGTTCTTCAGACATAAAAAAACCGCCTCAAAAGAGGCGGTTTCAGAAGAATAAGGGTTAATTACCCAAAGTCAGTGCTTAATAATTAAGCTTGACCTTTAACTTCTTTAAGGCCGTTGAAAGGTGCTTTCGCGCCTAGAGCTTCTTCGATACGAATTAGCTGGTTGTACTTAGCAACACGGTCAGAACGGCTCATAGAACCAGTTTTGATTTGGCCTGCAGCAGTACCTACCGCTAGATCAGCGATAGTTGCATCTTCAGTCTCGCCTGAACGGTGAGAGATAACAGCCGTGTAACCAGCGTCTTTAGCCATCTTGATTGCAGCTAGAGTTTCAGTTAGAGAACCGATCTGGTTGAACTTGATCAGGATAGAGTTAGCTACGCCTTTCTCGATACCTTCAGCAAGGATCTTCGTGTTTGTAACGAATAGATCGTCACCAACGATTTGAAGTTTGTCGCCTAGCAGTTCAGTCTGGTGCTTGAAGCCAGCCCAGTCTGATTCGTCAAGACCGTCTTCGATAGATACGA
Source organism: Photobacterium sp. (assembly GCF_057456235.1). Lineage (NCBI taxonomy): Bacteria > Pseudomonadati > Pseudomonadota > Gammaproteobacteria > Vibrionales > Vibrionaceae > Photobacterium > Photobacterium sp. The sequence goes on from NZ_JBVCPH010000018.1 coordinate 16,681, forward strand.
TTGGGTATTGGTTAGCAAGGTCTTGTAGGTAGAAGTTAAACTCTTCAGAAGTGAAGATTTTGCCTTCGCCTTTCATGTTGTAGTGGCCAGCTTCTTTGTCGTAGAACTCAGATGCAGCACAGTCCATTGCCAGAGTAACGTCTTTACCCAGCTCGTAACCTGCAGCTTCAACAGCTTCTTTGATTGCAGCTAGTGCAGCAGCGTTAGACTCTAGGTTAGGAGCAAAACCACCTTCATCACCAACAGCAGTGCTTAGGCCTTTAGCCTTAAGTACTTTAGCAAGGTTGTGGAATACTTCAGCACCGATACGCAGTGCTTCTTTAAGCGTTTTCGCGCCAACTGGCTGGATCATGAACTCTTGGATATCAACGTTGTTATCAGCGTGCTCGCCACCGTTGATGATGTTCATCATTGGAAGAGGCATAGAGAATACGCCAGCTGTGCCGTTTAGCTCAGCAATGTGCTCGTATAAAGGCATGCCTTTAGCTGCAGCAGCTGCTTTAGCATTCGCCAGAGAAACAGCCAGGATTGCGTTAGCACCAAACTTAGACTTGTTTTCAGTACCGTCTAGGTCGATCATTACCTGATCAATAGCCGCTTGGTCTTTTGCATCTTTACCAAGTAGAGCTTCAGCGATTGGGCCGTTTACCGCTTCAATTGCTTTAAGAACACCTTTACCTAGGAAACGAGACTTGTCGCCGTCACGTAGCTCAAGAGCTTCACGTGAACCCGTTGATGCGCCAGAAGGGGCTGCAGCCATACCGACGAAACCACCTTCCAGGTGAACTTCAGCTTCAACAGTTGGGTTGCCACGTGAATCGATGATTTCACGACCTAGAACTTTAACGATCTTAGACATTGTGTTTCCTCTTGCTTTATCTTCAATTTAAAAGCTAAAAAACAGCTGTAGCTATCATCACTACAGCTATCCGTAATCCTTACTTATTTAAGCTCACCACGCAGGTTTTGGCCTGCTGCCTTCACGAAACCTTCAAATAAAGGATGACCATCGCGAGGTGTTGATGTGAACTCAGGGTGGAACTGAGCAGCCACGAACCACGGATGGTTCGGGATCTCGATAATTTCGACTAATTTCTTATCTGCTGACAGACCAGAAATTTTAAGTCCCGCTTTCTCTAATTGAGGAAGCAGGTTGTTATTGACTTCATAACGGTGACGGTGACGCTCATGAATTGTAGCATTACCGTAAAGCTCACGCGCTTTAGAGCCGTTTTTCAGGTGGCATAGCTGAGAACCAAGGCGCATTGTGCCGCCTAAATCTGATGTCTCTGTACGCTTCTCTACCTGACCTTCACCATCAACCCACTCGGTGATTAGACCAACAACCGGGTACTTGGTTTCAGGATTAAATTCAGTCGAGTGTGCATCTTTAAGACCCGCAACGTTACGTGCGAATTCAATAAGAGCAACCTGCATACCCAGGCAAATGCCCAGATAAGGAATTTTGTTTTCACGGGCATATTGTGCAGTCAGGATCTTACCTTCAACACCACGACCGCCGAAGCCGCCAGGAACCAAAATGGCATCTAGCCCTTCGAGCACTTCCGTGCCTTTAGATTCAACGTCTTGTGAATCAATATATTTAATTTTCACAGACAGGCGGTTTTTGAGGCCTGCGTGCTTCAATGCTTCGTTAACCGATTTGTAAGCGTCAGGCAGTTCAATGTACTTACCGACCATACCGATTGTTACTTCATCAGTAGGGTTTGCTTCTTCGTAGATCACCTGCTCCCATTCCGCCAAATCCGCTTCCGGCGCTGTAATACCAAAGCGTTTGCATACCAGATCGTCAAGACCTTGTGCTTTGATTAGCTGAGGGATTTTGTAGATTGAATCTACGTCTTTCATCGAGATAACCGCTTTTTCCGGCACATTACAGAACAGTGCGATCTTAGCGCGCTCATTGGCCGGAATAACACGGTCTGAACGACAAATTAAGATATCAGGCTGAATACCGATAGAAAGCAGTTCTTTGACTGAATGCTGAGTCGGCTTCGTTTTCACTTCACCGGCCGCTGCCAGGTAAGGAACCAACGTCAGGTGCATGAACATGGTACGTTCACGGCCTTGCTGCACGGCTAACTGGCGAATCGCTTCCATAAATGGCAGTGATTCGATATCGCCGACAGTACCGCCCACTTCAACAATAGCGATATCATGACCTTCAGCACCAGCAATCACGCGATCTTTAATCTCGTTCGTGATATGCGGGATTACCTGAATAGTGGCACCGAGGTAGTCACCACGACGCTCTTTACGCAACACCTCTTCGTATACACGACCAGCCGTAAAGTTATTACGCTTGGTCATTTTTGTACGGATGAAACGCTCATAGTGACCTAAATCGAGGTCGGTCTCTGCACCGTCTTCCGTAACGAATACTTCGCCGTGTTGGATCGGGCTCATTGTGCCTGGATCAACGTTGATGTAAGGGTCTAGCTTCATCATGGTCACTTTAAGACCACGCGCTTCAAGAATAGCTGCCAGAGAGGCTGCAGCAATACCTTTACCAAGTGAGGATACGACCCCGCCCGTAACAAAAATGTAATTCGTTGTCATGTTTAACCTGGAAGATTGGTTATAGAGGATTTAAAAAGCTATCTGGACGGGAAATTAGTATACCAGACACATTTTTTTCCACAACGTGAAAACTATCACAGCACTCATCGTTTTTTTTTGTTTCAAATCAATTATACTTATAGCGATTACGTTTCGCGTGATAAAGCCGAGAAAACAACACCAACAAAAAAAAGAAAATGGGACATTTTTTTCACCTATCGTCCCTGTTTTGCCATTAATCACTCTTCTTTTTTAACTTTATCCCATTCGGCATCGAGCATATCCAGAGAGCATTCATCAATGCGCCTCCCTTGTTGCTGCACCTTTCTTTCAACTTCGCGAAAACGTCGCTCAAATTTTTTATTGGCTCGCTGCAGTGCCTGTTCGGGTTTAACCTGCAAATGACGGCTCAAGTTCACCACCGAAAACAGTAAATCCCCCATTTCTTCTTCAACCTTACTGTGATCAACTGACACCTGAATGACTTCATCCATCACTTCATCAAGCTCTTCCTTCACCTTATCAACCACCGGCCCCACAGAATCCCAGTCAAAGCCGTGCTTTGCGCAACGCTTCTGAATTTTATCAGCACGACTCAGCGCCGGCAGAGCCAGCGGAATATTGGCCAGCAGACTGCTATCCTGGCCTTTCGCATCACGCTCTTTGGCTTTTTCAGCTTCCCAGTGGGCGTTGATCGCCGCATCGTCAGCAAAATCAGTCTCACCAAACACATGCGGATGGCGGCGGATCAGCTTTTCATTCAAGCCATTCACCACGTCATTAAAATCAAATAACCCTTGCTCTTTGCCCATCTGGCTGTAAAAAATAATCTGGAACAGTAAATCCCCCAGCTCTTCCCGTACATCGTTCCAGTCTTGCTGTTCAATCGCATCAGCGACTTCATAAGCTTCTTCAATGGTGTGGGGCACAATCGAGGCAAAGGTCTGCTTACGATCCCACGGGCACCCTTGGCTTGGATCCCGCAATGTCGCCATAATCTCAATAAGCTGCTCAATCGGTGTTTGCTGTTTATCGCTCATAGTCACTATTCTTTTTTGCTCTGATGTTAAAAAAACGGGAAGCACAATGGCTTCCCGGTTCTAGTTTCTAGTATCGAGGTTCTAGGCTCTCATTTCTAGATACTCGATTCTCGCTTCTCGATATTCGGCTCCCGTTAATACAGACGCTTGGCCTCGGCGACATCCTTCACCTGCTCAATCCGCTTCAGAACCTTGCTCAACACATCCAGATCGGTCAGTTCTAAATCAAAGTCCATCACCGACATCTGTTTCTTGTAGTCGATCCGACTCTTCACACCCGCCACTTTGGCTTTTTCATTGGCAAAGGTATTGGTCAGATCTTTGATCAAGCCATTGCGCTCAGACGCGGTGACCCGCACCGTAATATTATAGTTACCGACAAATCCTCCGCCCCATACGGTATGGATTATACGCTCCGGTATATGGTGACGGAGCTCTTCCAGCTGTTCGCAGTCATTACGGTGCACCGAAATACCTCGTCCCTGGGTAACAAAACCAACGATTTTATCGCCAGGGATCGGCTGGCAACAGCGAGCTAGGTGGGTCATCAGGTTATCCACCCCTTCAACCACAACAGCATCACGTTGCGGTTTTTTCGCACTGGTGCTGGTTTTCGCTCCCGCCTCTGTCAGTTTGTCTAACAGCTGCTGATCTTCTTCTTCTGCGGTCGGCTTATTAACCATAGTGTTGATATGGTTAACAACCTGGTTGATACGCAAATCGCCACTGCCGATACCCACAAACAACTCATCGAGTGATTTGGCATTAAAGCGTTTTAAGGCATATGCCTCTGCGTCTTTGAGTGTTGCGCCGACTTTGTGCAGTTCGACTTCAAGCATTTCACGCCCGGCAACCATGTTCTTGTCACGATCTTGCTTGCGGAACCAGGCATGGACTTTGGCTCGGGCGCGGCTTGAGGTAACAAAACCAAGGTTGGGGTTCAACCAGTCACGTGACGGGTTGGGCTCTTTCTGAGTGATAATCTCGACCTGCTCACCCATTTGCAAGTGATAGGTGAAAGGGACAATCCGGCCTTCGACCTTGGCACCAATGCAGCGGTGACCGACTTCCGAGTGAATGTGGTAGGCGAAATCAAGCGGCGTCGCATCAAGCGGCAAATCAACCACGTCCCCTTTCGGCGTAAACGCATAAACGCGGTCATCAAAGACCTGGCTCCGTAACTCTTCCAGCATTTCGCCAGAATCTGACATTTCTTCCTGCCACACCAGCAGCTTACGCAACCAGTTAATTTTTTCGTCGTAGGATGATTTTGCACCGCCAGACGAGCCTTCTTTATATTTCCAGTGCGCGGCAACCCCGAGTTCAGATTCTTCATGCATTTGCTTGGTGCGGATCTGAATTTCAATCGTTTTGCCTTCCGGCCCCAGTACCACTGTATGGATAGACTGATAGCCATTGGGCTTCGGGTTGGCGACATAGTCGTCGAATTCTTTCGGCAGATGACGATACTTGGTGTGCACCACACCTAATGCGGCATAACAGTCTTGGAGCTGATCGGCAATAATACGCACGGCACGTACGTCAAACAGCTCATCGAAGGCCAGATTCTTCTTCTGCATTTTGCGCCAGATGCTGTAGATGTGCTTCGGGCGGCCATGCACTTCAGCATTAATGTTGTAAGCCCGCATTGATTCCGCAAGATCTGACACGAAAGAGTCAATATATTGCTCGCGATCGATACGACGCTCAGAGAGCTGTTTGGCAATCTGCTTGTAGGTTTCAGGATGCTGATAGCGGAAAGCGTAATCCTCGATTTCCCACTTAAGCTGACCAATCCCCAGACGATTAGCCAATGGCGCGTAGATATTGGCACACTCACGCGCAGCCGCACGACGCACCTCATCCGGTTCATCTTTTACTTCACGCAGGTTACAGATACGCTCTGCAAGCTTGATGACCACGCAGCGGAAATCATCCACCATCGATAACAACATGCGGCGAATATTATCAACCTGCACTGATTGCGCGGCACCGTCGGTGTTCGCATTCAGCTGCCTGATTGCCGCCATTTGCTCGACCCCTGTCACCATCTGCAGGATCGTGCTGTTGTAATCTTCCTTAACCTGCTCATGAGCATAAACGCCAGCTTCCACCAGCGGGAACAGTAGCGCTGCAATCAGCGTATCTCTGTCCATACTCAGGGTAACCAGGATTTCTACCATTTCGCGGCCACGCCATAACAGCAATGGCGCAGACTCTTCCCCAGTCGTTAGATCGATACATCGCTGATAGGTTTTTTGAATGCGGCCAGACACCTCGGCGTCTTGCTGCAAACTCTCGACCCAAGATGAAAGTTCAAATGTATTATTTCCCTTTAAATGCGCACCGCGAACTGCGACCATTTTTTAATCCTGTTTTTCTCTGTTAAAGAAACACTATTTTTGGGTAGCCGGACTCATTTGGGTAAACAAGGCCATTGACTCCAGGTGTCCGGTATGCGGAAACATATCCAGCATTCCCAAGCGTTCCAACTGATAACCTTTTTGCAGTAATACCTGACTATCGCGCGCGAGCGTAGCCGGATTACATGATACATATACTACCCTTTCAGGCTTAAGATTCACTACATGCTGCATCACACCCGCAGCGCCTGCACGTGCTGGATCCAATAAAATTTTATTAAACGGTTCGCGCGCCCACGCCAGCTTAGTGACGTCATCATCCAGGTTAGCCTGATAAAAGGCTGCATTACTCTGCTTGTTGCACATCGCATTCTCTGTGGCACGATGAACCATTTCTTCGATACCTTCAATACCAACCAGTGCTTTTGCGCGTTTTGCCAACGGTAAACTAAAATTTCCCAACCCGCAAAATAGATCCAGCACACGATCATCTGGCTTAACATCCAGCCAATCGGCGGCTTGACGGACCATTTTTTTATTCACTTCACGGTTGACCTGAATAAAGTCTTTTGGTGAAAAATTCAGCTTCAGTTCATCCAGTTTATAGTACGGTGCATCACCGTAAACACGCTCGATGTCATCCGATGTCGGAGCTAAGAATAGAATAACATTATGCGCTTGAGCAAACTGGCGAATCAACGTCATGTCTTTGTCAGAAAACGGTTTTAAATGACGAATTAAGACCACCCGGCCGTTATCCGCTTCCACCAGTTCGACATGGCCGAGGTGTTTGTGACCTTTCAACTGACTTAGCAGGCTGCGTAATGGCGGTAAAAGTTCATTCAGTGATTGCGCCAGCACCGGACATTGCTCAACGTCAACAATCTCTTTGCTCTGCTTCTTGCGAAAGCCAAACTGCAATTTTCCCGCCCCCGGCTTAATGCTGAATCGGGCGCAGCGACGGTAATGCAGATCACGACCAACAATCGGAGCGACCTGGGGAAAAAATTGCGGCTGTTCAGTGGCGGCAAACTTGCTCATTAGCTCGGTTAATGCCAGTTGCTTAGCCTCGACCTGCCCTGAGTGGGACAAATGTTGTAAGTTGCACCCGCCACACTGGTCATAGATCGGGCAATGCGGTTTAATACGTGCCTGACTATCGGTAAGACGCTTGATGACCTTGGCACGAGCGTACTGCTTTTTGTCTTCAGTAAGCTGAACCAGTGCCTTTTCACCCGGTAATAAGCCGTCAACAAAGACAGATTTACCATTAAGATGACCAATACCAGAGCCAAGGTGATCTAAACGGCTGATTGTAATTTCTTTATGCTTAGTATCGGTTATTTTACGTTTCTGAGGCTTAAAAAAGCGTGCCATAGTGTTTTGACTCACTGAAAAGACATTGGTTGATTGTCGAGCAGCCCTAGTTTCATTAAGCTAAAGGCCACAGGTGGACGACAATTCTCCCACAGAATCGCATTCTTGTAATTAAGAGAACCATGACCAAATATGGACTTCGTGCCAGGGTCTTTACCCTGACATTAGCACCGACATTGATTATAGGCCTATTATTAAGCGCCTTTTTCACGATGAGCCGCTACCGTGATCTGGAACACCAGCTGATATCTACTGGTGCCAGTATTATTGAACCGCTGGCAATTTCAACAGAATATGGCATGACCGATAAAAATCGGGAAGCGGTTCGTCGCCTGATCAGTTATGCCCACCGCAAGCATTCCCAGATCATCCGCAGTATTGCCGTCTTTGATGCCAGCAATGAATTATTTGTCACCTCGAACTTTCATCGTAACTTTGAAATCCTGATGTATCCGGATGATCAACCGATCCCGTTGCTGCTCGATACCCGGCTCAATGATAATTCGTTGATCCTGCGCGCCCCGATTTTAACCGAAGGTCAATTTGGTAACAGCCCGCAATTGAATTACCAGGGCCAGGCCCTCGGGTATATCGCCCTAGAATTAGACTTAAGTGCCCTGCGTCTCCAGCAGTACCAGGAAGTATTCACCGCCTTGATGGTGCTACTACTGGGGTTAACACTGTCTTCTCTGTTTGCTTACCGCCTAATGCAGGATGTTACCAGGCCGATCTCGCACATGGTCAGTGTGGTCGATCGGATCCGACGCGGTCACTTGGATATACGCATCGAAGGAGAACTGCTTGGTGAACTGGATACCTTGAAAAACGGTATCAATGCCATGGCAATATCGCTCTCTGAATACCACATTGAGATGCAGCAGAGCATCGATCAGGCAACGTCCGATCTGCGCGAAACCCTGGAGCAGTTGGAAATCCAGAACGTTGAACTGGATATCGCCAAGAAGCGTGCCCAGGAGGCCGCACGGGTGAAGTCCGAGTTCCTGGCAAATATGTCACACGAACTGCGAACGCCGCTAAATGGTGTTATCGGCTTTACCCGTCAGATGCTGAAAACGCGGCTCAGTTCGAGTCAGCAAGATTACCTGCTAACTATCGAAAAATCGGCAAATAACCTGCTGACCATCATTAACGACATCCTCGACTTCTCGAAACTGGAAGCCGGCAAGTTACTGCTGGAAAATATCCCGTTTGATTTTACCGAGTCACTGGATGAGGTGATGTGTCTGCTGGCACCAAGCGCGCACGAAAAAGGGCTTGAACTCACCCTGAAAATTGATAACCGGATCCCGGCAGGCCTAATTGGTGATCCGCTCCGGATTCAGCAAGTGATCACTAACCTCATCGGTAACGCCGTTAAATTTACCGAACGCGGCAATATCGACGTCTCGGTCGAACTGAAATCCGACAAAGATGAAAATGTCGAACTGCAATTTATGGTACGTGATACGGGTATCGGGATTTCTGAGCGCCAGCAGGCACAGTTATTCCAGGCATTCAGCCAGGCCGATGCCAGTATTTCCCGCCGTTACGGCGGTACCGGGCTCGGCCTGGTGATCACCCAGAAACTGGTAACCCAGATGGGCGGTGAAATTCGTCTCACCAGCCGATTGCACCAAGGCTCGACCTTCTGGTTCTCATTAAAAATGCAAAAAACGGATCTGCCGGTTTCTCAGCCGATTGATACCTCTTCGCTTATCGGTAAAAAGCTGCTGTTAATTGAACCAAACATGCAGGCCGCCTCCGTCGTTCAGCAACGCTTAATTAACGCCGGCATACAGGTGACTTACCGTTCGAGCATGCCGGAAGATGCCGAACACCATCATTTTGCGCTATTGTGCCTAACGCCGGGCGAGCAGCCGCCGATTGCCACTTTACTCGACCGGGTATTCAAGGCTGAACAAATTACCGACAAGGTGATTGTCAGTCTGCCAGCCACAGAGCTGGCATTGTCTGAGCGCCTTATCAATGCCGGGGTATCGGCCTGTTTAGGCAAGCCGCTGGCACACCGTAAGCTGTTTGAAGTGCTCAGCAATGCACCGGATGATCACGTTGAGCAGGATGTACCGTTGCTAGCCGAACCAGCACAGACCATCGAGCCTCTGACCGTGATGGCGGTTGATGATAATCCGGCAAACCTGAAGCTCATCGCGGCACTGCTGAGTGAGCGGGTAGAAACGGTTATTACCGCAACGGGAGGAAGAAAGGCCGTGGAGTATGCTCATCAGAAAGCCTTTGATTTAATCTTTATGGATATTCAAATGCCGGAAATGGATGGTGTCACGGCTTGTCAGGAGATCCACAAAACGGATCTCAACCACACAACGCCGGTGATTGCCGTTACCGCCCATGCGATGGCCGGCGAACGTGAACGGTTGCTCAATGCCGGGATGGATGATTACCTCACCAAGCCGATTGAAGAGCGCATCCTGCAGCAAATACTGGCAAAGTGGACAACGAGTTCTCATGGCACGGGTTCTGCAGCAACGGAAGGCGGCGTTACCGCTGACGTCACTGAAGCCCCCTCCCCGGATCAGGCTGTAACAATTGACAAAAATACCAGCTGGGACTGGGAGCTGGCACTGGCACAAGCCGCTGGAAAAAAAGACCTGGCGAAAGACATGCTGCAAATGCTGCTCGATTTCATGCCCGAAGTGGAAATGCTGGTGAATGAAGCCTTAGACGGCAAAGAGATCGATTTATGGTCGTCGATTCACAAGTTGCATGGCAGCTGTGCCTACAGTGGCGTGCCGCGCCTGAAAAACCTCTGCCATACCATAGAGACTGAGCTTAAAGCCAATGCAACCGTCGAGGACATTGAGCCCGAACTGTACGAGCTGGTCGATGAAATGAACAACGTGGTGAAAGCGTCAAAGGCGTATAGGCACTAGGGACTAATATTTTGAGTACAAAAAAGGAGAGCGATAGAGGCTCTCCTTTTTATTGGTTTGTCAGATGAAAATCTGGGGGCCTGCAAGGCAGGTTCTATGAGCCCTAACGGAGAGTCAAGCTTTTGCTTTTCCTCGCAACTCGAACCTAGTAACTCGACACTGCTTATCCATAGAACCGCTCTGCCGTTATTACGATTCTAAAATCACCGTTGCCACGGCATAACGTTTCTCGTCGGCAATGGTCAGATGAACGTGGTTAACGCCCATCGCCTCGGCCAATTTTGCGGCTTTACCTGACAGACGCAATACTGGCTTACCCAGCTCATCATTACTGACGGTGAAATCCTGAAAAGAGACGCCGCAGGCAATCCCGGTTCCTAAGGCTTTCGATGCCGCTTCTTTGACCGCAAACCGTTTGGCCAGATAACGCCCCTTCAGCTTTAAACCCGCTAAGATTTCCAGCTCAGGCGCTGACAAGACTCGCTCAGCAAAGGCATCACCCGATCGCGCATAGACTTTTTCAACGCGCCCGATATCTGCGATATCGGTTCCCAGGCCGACAATCGCCATGCTTAGCGACGCGCTTCAAGCATGATGGCTTGCATATCGGCCACCGCTTTGTTCAAACCATCAAACACGGCGCGCCCCATGATGGCGTGGCCAATATTCAGCTCATAAATCTCGGGCAGCGCAGCCACAGGCTTCACGTTGTGATAGGTCAGGCCGTGGCCCGCATTGACTTTAATACCCAGATCATCTGCGTAACTTGCAGCCGCAGCAATCTTCTTCAGCTCCGCTTGCTGCTCTTCTTCGCTTTCTGCATCAGCATAATGGCCGGTGTGCAATTCGATATAAGGCGCACCAGCGGCAACTGCCGCATCAATCTGCTTACGGTCAGCATCAATAAACAAAGAGACTTTAATGCCAGCTGCCGTCAGTTTTTCGGTTGCTGCTTTAATTTTGTCCAGCTGACCCGCCACATCCAGACCACCTTCGGTCGTCAGCTCTTCCCGTTTTTCAGGTACCAGGCAGACGAACTCCGGCTGAGTTTCCAATGCAATGCTGACCATTTCATCCGTCACGGCCATTTCAAGGTTCATACGAGTCTGGATCGTTTCACGCAAAATACGGACATCTCGGTCAGTAATATGGCGGCGATCCTCACGCAGGTGAATAGTAATACCATCGGCACCAGCACGCTCAGCAACTTCTGCTGCGTGAACAGGATCAGGGTATCGAGTACCTCGGGCGTTGCGTAGAGTGGCAATATGATCGATATTCACGCCGAGTAGTATGTTCTTCATTTTTGGGTACTCCTTCCTCTAGGGATAAATAATTCCCTGCTTTTTAATGGTTTCCCGCCAAGATAAGGTTTCAGGGCCATCCGTGTAAAGCGTTTTGCTGCCTTGAGTTGATCCGGGGTTTCAAAATGTCGGGCGGCTATCGCTTTCAGCTGGCTACCGGTAAAGGTCAGCTGGCCTGTCATGATTGATGCAATAAAACCTTTTTGCTCGCGGTAGTTATAGGTCATGGTGTCTTCTACAGGCAAGCCACTACCGGCACAGTGAAGAAAGTCGATGCCATACCCCAGATGATAAAGCAGTGCCAGCTCAAAGCGCCGCAATGCCGGTTCTGGGTTATCAGCTTGCGCCAGCTCGCGCAGCGCATTCAGATAATCCAGAAACAGCACAGGGTAAGGTGTGTCATTCTCGAGAACCCGAGCCACGACTTCGTTAATATACAGGGCAGAATAGAGGATATAGCCGCGCATGGGCAGGCCGATACTGATAGGTTCGGCATGATTCAATGTCCGCATTGAACCGCGGCCGGACCATTTCATAAACAGAGGAGTGAAAGGCTGCAATGTGCCTTTGAGGTTGGAGCGCTTACGGCGCGCTCCTTTCGACAAGATAGTCAGACGACCACTGTCCTCGCTGAACACATCGAGGATCAGGCTCGTCTCACTATACGGGCGAGTATGAAGGACAAAACAGCGTTGCAGCCCCTCCATGGTGTTCCTTACAGGTCGTCAATGTAACCCAGGCTACGCAGTGCACGTTCGTCATCTGCCCAACCCGATTTCACTTTAACCCATAGCTCCAGGTACACCTTACGCTCGAACAGATCTTCCATATCAATACGGGCTTCACGGCCAATGACTTTCATTTTCTCGCCATTTTTGCCGATCACCATTTTCTTCTGGCCCTTTCGTTCAACCAGAATCAAGCCATTAATATCAAAACCATTCGTGCGCGGATTAAAATCAAAACGTTCGATCTCAACCGTCACAGCATAGGGCAACTCTTCACCGGTAAAGCGCATCAGCTTTTCACGGATGATCTCAGAGGCCATAAAACGCTGCGAACGGTCGGTCACATGATCTTCCGGGAAGAAGTATTCACCTTCCGGCAGATGCTCGCGAACAATTTTTTCTACCGCATCAACGTTGGTACCGCTTTTCGCTGAAATTGGCACCACATCAACAAAGTCCATCTTCTTCGACAGCGCTTCAAGGTGCGGGAACAGATCGCCTTTCTCTTTCACGTTGTCGACCTTGTTGATCAACAGTACTGTTGGCAGCTCACTCTTAATAAGCTTGTTCAGTACCATCTCATCATCGTCAGTCCACATTGTGCCATCAACCAGGAAAAGCACTAGCTCAACATCGGTCAGCGAGCTGCTGGCCGCACGGTTCATCAAACGGTTAATGGTGCGTTTTTCTTCAATGTGCAGACCCGGGGTATCAATATACACCGCCTGGTAACCATCACGGGTATCAACACCCATAATACGGTGACGCGTTGTCTGTGGTTTACGTGAAGTGATCGACAACTTCTGCCCAACCAGACGGTTGATTAGAGTCGATTTACCAACGTTTGGTCGGCCTACGATGGCTATAAAGCCGCAATGTTGCTTATCTGTCATGATTCCAACTGCTTAAGAGCAAGTTCTGCTGCTGCCTGCTCTGCCTTGCGCCGACTGCCGCCTTTACCAATTACAGGCTTATCCAAGCCTGTAACATCACATTGCACCGTGAACTCTTGATTATGAGCTTCACCATGTACCTTAACTACAGTATACCCCGGAAGCGGCAAACGACGACCTTGCAAACACTCTTGCAGCCGTGTTTTGGGATCTTTCTGGCCAATCCCCGGTTGAATGGTGTCGAGGCGAGACTGATACCATGCAAGAATAATCTTCCGTACCTGCTCAGTGTCACTATCAAGATAGATCGCACCAATGATCGCTTCAACGCAATCAGCCAGAATAGAGTCACGGCGAAAGCCGCCGCTTTTTAACTCTCCCGGGCCAAGCAGTAAATACTCACCAAGCTCAAATTCACGCCCCAGCTCAGCCAGGGTCTTACCGCGAACTAATGTCGCACGCATACGGCTCATATCCCCTTCATCCACTTCCGGGAATCGGTGGTATAGGTCATCTGCAATGACAAAGCTTAAAATGGAATCGCCCAGAAACTCGAGGCGTTCGTTATGAGTACCGTTAGCACTGCGGTGTGTCAGTGCTAACGTCATCAAATCGCTGTTATTAAATTGATACCCCAGCATACGCTGAAGTCTATTAGCAGGAGATGTCATTTTATCTCGATCAGTTTATGCTACCGATGCGGTTAAAACGCACACCAGTAGGAATCCAGGATGGTAAGACACTCTCGGCACTTCTTTCAAACTCAAAGCTGATCCAGATCACGACCGCCTTTCCGACCAGATTTGCTTCTGGAACAAAGCCCCAGAAACGACTGTCTGAACTGTTATCGCGGTTATCCCCCATCATGAAATACTGGCCTTCAGGTACAACCCACTCGCTGATCCCCGGACGCGGATAGTACTTCAGCGTGTAGTCTCGCTTCAGTGGGTGCACTAAAATCTGGTGATTTACATCACCCAGTTTTTCATCGAGTTGAACAAAACGTGTCATGCCCTGACTGAACTCACTGTCAGTCATATTCGTCAGTGGCACCGGGGTACAGGTTGCAGAACCTTTCGGGGCAATACAAAGCTGCTTGCTGGAACTGTAACGAATCGTATCGCCAGGCATACCAACAACACGTTTAATGTAGTCAACATTGGGTTGAGGCGGGTACTTAAAGACCACGCTATCACCACGCTCTGGCTCACCGGTTTCAATCAACTTGTGACGGAATACCGGATCGCGAAGACCGTAAGCGAATTTTTCAACCAAGATGAAATCTCCCACGAGCAACGTCGGCATCATAGAGCCGGATGGGATCTGGAACGGCTCATAAATAAATGAGCGAAATACCATAATGAGCGCAATCACCGGAAACATCGAGCTGGCTGATTCCACCCAGCTCGGTTGCGGCGCAATGGCTTCAAGGGTTTTAGCAGCTACTTGATCGCCAGCATTAGCTGCTGCCGCATCAATTTTTAATTGACGTTTCGGTGCCCAGATAAATTTATCCAACGCCCAAATAATCCCGGTCAACAGCGTGGCCAGAACCAGAATTAACGAAAAAGTATTTGCCATTTTATTCCCTATGAATGTCTCAACTCATCACAAACGGGTTGGTCCGTGAAACAGAAATGCCGATTTAATGAATATAAATCAGCACTTTGTTTGACATCAAACCCGCTTGCGATGAGATAAACGTTATTACTTATTTTTTACCTACGTGCAAAATAGCCAGGAACGCTTCCTGAGGCAGTTCGACATTGCCGATCTGCTTCATACGCTTTTTACCTTCTTTCTGCTTCTGTAGCAGTTTCTTCTTACGGCTGATATCGCCACCGTAACATTTAGCAATCACGTTTTTACGCAACTGCTTAACGGTTGCACGGGCAATGATCATGCCGCCAATCGCCGCTTGAATCGCGATATCAAACATCTGACGAGGAATGAATTCCTTCATCTTGTCGACTAACTCACGACCGCGACCATTTGCATTGTCTTTATGCGTAATGATTGCCAGTGCATCAACACGTTCGCCATTGATCATTACATCAACACGTACCATGTTGGATGGCTCGTAACGCTGGAAGCTGTAATCCAGTGATGCGTAACCACGCGAGGTCGATTTCAGACGGTCGAAGAAATCCAGTACCACTTCTGACATAGGGATATCGTATGTCAAAGCAACTTGGTTACCGTGATAGACCATATCCACCTGCATACCACGTTTTTCGATACACAGCGTGATCACGTTACCCAGGTACTCAGACGGCACTAGGATATTACAGCGTGCAATGGGCTCACCAATGACTGCAATATCATTGACTGCCGGTAGCTTGGACGGGCTATCGACATAAATAATGTCGCCGCGTGTCGTTTCAACTTCATACACTACAGTCGGTGCTGTGGTAATAAGCGCAAGATCGTATTCACGCTCTAAGCGCTCTTGAATGATTTCCATGTGCAACATGCCAAGGAAGCCACAACGGAAGCCAAAACCAAGTGCCGAAGAACTTTCTGGTTCATAGAACAAAGACGCATCATTTAGGCTTAACTTGCCTAGTGCATCACGGAAGTTCTCGTAATCATCAGAAGAGATCGGGAACAGACCCGCATAAACCTGAGGTTTCACTTTCTGGAAACCAGGTAATGGTTCTTCACAGCCATCTTTGGCCGTTGTAATCGTATCGCCAACAGGTGCTCCCAGGATGTCTTTAATACCACAAACAACCCAGCCAACTTCACCGGTATTCAGGGCAGTCGTATCGACTTGCTTCGGTGTAAAGATACCCAGACGGTCAATATTCCAAACCTGACCGGTACTCATCATTTTAATTTTTGCATTTTTCTTTAATGAGCCATTTTTAACTCGAACCAAAGAGACAATACCTAAATAATTATCGAACCATGAGTCAATGATCAAGGCTTGTAGCGGACCGTCAGGGTCACCTTGTGGAGGGGGAATAGCGGCTACGATGTTTTCCAGAACATCTTCCACGCCTAAACCTGTTTTCGCAGAACAACGCGTAGCTTCTAACGCGTCGATACCGACAATGTCTTCTATTTCTTCTGCGACACGTTCTGGATCAGCAGCTGGCAAGTCGATTTTATTCAAAATCGGCACCACTTCTAAGTCCATCTCCATAGCCGTGTAACAGTTAGCTAATGTCTGGGCTTCAACGCCCTGACCCGCATCAACCACCAGCAAAGCACCTTCACAGGCCGCTAGGGAGCGCGATACTTCGTATGAGAAGTCAACGTGTCCTGGTGTATCGATAAAATTAAGCTGATAAGTTTCACCATCTTTCGCCGTATAGTCGAGTGTGACACTCTGGGCTTTGATAGTGATACCGCGTTCGCGTTCGAGATCCATGGAATCTAAAACCTGCGCAGACATTTCACGGTTGGAAAGGCCACCACAGACTTGAATTAGACGGTCGGATAAGGTCGACTTACCATGGTCGATATGTGCAATAATCGAAAAGTTACGAATGTGCTTCATGAATGGCGTGACTAGCTCGTGATTAAAATGAATGGGATCTTTTGATCAAGTTGACGGATTCTACCGAATTTCAGGGCTACTCGCTATCTTTCGATGCGGCATTTATCATCTTATCCACTGACAGAGGCTGCCCCAGCACTCTAATCAAGCTCGGTTCGTAGGCTGAGTCTCCCTCTAAGCGCCTGGCATAATACTTGGCTATCAGCAAGCCAATGCCAGCACTGATAACCGCTGCCAGCACCACACCAACTTCGCTGGTGCCTGATAATTCGACAAACCACCACTGCCCTAACGCTGTCCCCAGCAGTAAAAATAGCAAAGGCACAACATAAACCAACAGAGCAGAACTCAGTATGCTCTGCTCAGACAGACCAATTTCAACTACCTGCCCGATCGTCAGCGACTTTTGCGTGGTGATTTTTACCTGATGAGCTCGTCCCGGCACCACTTTACTCACGATGCCCGTTCCACAGGTGTCCCGGGACCCGCAATGACCACAGCTGGTCTGTTGCTGGCAACTGACGGTAATACTGCCCGGTTCAACGGCAACGACGGTTGCCAGTGTGTTCATCATGGCGCAGCCTTTTCAGCCGTAGAATCAGCCCCTTTTTTTGAACCGACAAAAGCGATCGACTCTGCAACCCGACGTGCCGTGGCCGGAGGAATATCGCCGACAACAGTCACTTCTTTCTTACCCTGAAGATGGCTATGCAACGTACGGCGCCCTTGTCTTACCAATTGTTCACGTACAGTATAGCTGTCTGCTTCTGAAACATAGATAGAAAAGCTAAATAATCCATCACTGTACATTTTGCTTTCAACTGGCCGTTGAGTCAGGACCAGGCGATGGCGGTTACGAGAGACTGACTCAAACCCCTGAGGTAACCAGTTTACCTGCCAGCTCAGTTCGGCCTGAGGCTGCGGCGGCAACTGAACAACGGCGGGTAAATCAACACTGCGCAGGCTTTGCAGTACCTCACCGACTTTCGGGTTCACAACATATGACACCGCTCGATACTGCTCTAACGGTTCACCGTCGCGATCGAGCAAATCTGCACGCATCACTAAACGGTTGCGATGATCAATCCACAACAAATAAGAATAACGTGCGCCGTCTTTAGGAGCGATACGTACGACATCACAGGCAACGCCCGCCTCGCGAGCCCGCCCCATCGAGATGAAGTCATAATTAGCCGACAACGCGTTAATATCGGACTGCATAATCGGCGGCAGGGGAGCCACCATCTTGTTACTATCGATCGTAAAAGGATCCAGCCCGGGCTCGAAATAACTGATCTCATTGCCACGCTGAATCACCTCACGCGGCGGTCCGCTGAGGTAGATCAGATGTGCGTACGTCTGACCATCTTCTAACGCATGACGATATCGTAGCGGTTCAATACTGTTTTTCTTAATTAAAATGTACGACAACTCGTAACTGAGCTCTCGACTAGCCTCATCCATCTGATGCAACAAAGCCTCTGCTGAAGCGATAGGCTCTTCGGCAAAGGCTTGCAAAGGCATCATCAGGCTGACCAGTGTCACGGCACCGACCAGAATTTTTATCATTAGTCCGCCACAGATGAATTAGTTTCTAACAACGTTCTGTCAATACTGCCATCTTCAGCGTTGAAACGCAGCTGAAGTTCATAGTCTTGCAACATCGCATTAATACGACGGCGCTGCTCCATGAGTTGCGCTTCATTAGGGGCATTGTTATGCGCACCGGTACGGACAGAATCACGGGTTAAGCTGACTGGCTCAGCTTTGCCTGCAAAGGGGATAGTCTGCAGAACGGGTAATTGGGTATTGGTTGCTTCAGCAACCAGACCGTCATCACCGCCATTGTATTGTTGTACGCCGACAATAACCGCTAATGATACGGATGCAGCGATGGCTACCTGACCAAACTGGGTAAACCATGCCGGCAGTGAGCGTTTTGCCTGACGCGGTGTAGGCTGAGATTCAGGCGTTTTCTGTGCGGCTCTTATATCAACAACAGGTGCAGCCACTTCTGGCTCGGCACTTAAGCCTGGAACCCCGGTATGAGCAGGTTCATTTTCTAACGCCAGCGCGACATTTGCAGCAATATTCCATTTTTTGCCTTGCGGAGCATCGCCACGCATCACATCACCAATCAGGCTGAAGTTCTGCCAAGCTTGCTCACTCTCTTTGTCAACGGCCAGCGCATTGATAATGCTCTGATCCAGTTCTTCGCCGTCTAGTAACGCCGAAATTTTTTCTTTATCAGCCATTTTTTTCACCGTTTGGCCCAACATTATCGCTGCATTAGAGGACGGATACGTTTTTCGACCGCCTCTCGTGCACGGAATATTCGTGATCTTACTGTACCCACAGGACAACCCATCACCTCGGCAATATCCTCATAGCTTAAACCATCCAGTTCACGCAAGGAGATCGCGGTTTTAAGATCGTCAGGTAATGCATCAATGGTACTAAAGACAACCCGCTTTAATTCATCAGACAACATTTGGTTCTCAGGGTTCGAAATTTCTTTCAATGCATTGCCATTTTCATAGTATTCCGCATCTTCAGCATTAACATCGGATGCTGGCGGACGGCGCCCCTGAGCGACTAAATAATTCTTCGCAGTATTAACAGCAATACGGTATAGCCATGTATAAAAGGCACTTTCGCCACGAAAAGTCGGCAAGGCGCGATACGCCTTAATGAAAGCTTCTTGCGCAACATCCGGGACATCGCCCGAGTTGCTGACATAACGTGCGACGAGGTTACAAACTTTATTCTGGTACTTAATCACCAGAAGATTAAACGCTTGCTTATCGCCTCGTTGTACTCGTTCTATTAATACCTGATCTGTTTGCTGCTCGCTCATTCGAGCGTGTACTCCTATATCAGTATTGCACTCGTTGTTTCATTAAAGCTTTAGCCTGGCATGGGTTGAATGTCGCTTTCAACACCCTCTACAACCACGGGTCAAATAGCAACAGTATGAAACATTTATGAGCATGAGCACTATCTACGACCCAGAGATAACGGCAAAGTTCCGGACCGGATGAAATAAGATCTCAACAATAGTGCGCGATTTTTTTATCACGATGGCGCATTATACAGCGATAAGTGCGTAACGTTATACCAATTCCATTAATTATCAGAGTAATTAAGAGCCTGTCATCGGTGTTCAAACAAGCTCAGACTTTTTACATTAAGACTATTGGCTCTATATTGTGATTATTTTCTCCTAATTGATGGTAATTGGTATTTGATGGTCACAATGACCAATCCAGATGGAATTTGGTAAGATGTGGCGGATTGCCACAGGGATATGAATCGATATGAACGAAAACAGTGAACATCTTTGTGATGTATTAGTTATTGGTAGCGGTGCTGCTGGTTTATCACTTGCGCTGCGCTTAGCACCACTCGGTAAAGTTATCGTCTTAAGCAAAGGCCCGCGTAGTGAAGGCGCCACCTATTACGCTCAGGGTGGCATCGCCGCAGTCTTTGATGAATCAGACAGCATTGATTCTCACGTTCAGGACACTCAGGTTGCCGGTGCCAATTTGTGCGATGAAGCTATCGTTCGCTTTATTGCCGAAAATGCCAAACACTGTGTACAGTGGCTGATTGATGGCGGCGTGCCTTTCGATCGTGAAGAAAACAACAATGACGATAACAGCCCTCGTTATCATCTCACCCGTGAAGGCGGCCATAGCCACCGTCGAATTTTACATGCCGCTGATGCAACGGGCATGGCCGTACAGAACTCGCTGCAGGAAAACGTTCTTAACCACCCTAATATCGAAGTCTTAGAGCGCCATAACGCACTCGATTTAATTACCCAGCAGAAAATGGGCAACCATGATCACCCTAACCGCGTGCTGGGTGCATACATCTGGAACCGAAATCGCGAAGTGGTTGAAACCGTTCGCGCTAAGTTTGTGGTGTTAGCCACTGGTGGTGCTTCAAAAGTTTATCAGTATACCTCCAATCCGGATGTCTCATCCGGCGATGGCATTGCCATGGCCTGGCGGGCGGGCTGCCGCGTTGCCAACCTCGAATTTAATCAGTTCCATCCAACCTGTCTGTTTCACCCGGATGCCCGTAACTTCCTGCTAACAGAAGCACTTCGTGGCGAAGGGGCCTATTTGCGCCGCCCAGATGGCAGCCGTTTTATGCCTGATTTCGATGAGCGTGGCGAACTGGCACCGCGTGATGTCGTGGCACGGGCAATTGACTATGAGATGAAGCGCCTAGGTGCCGACTGCATGTATTTGGATATCAGTCATAAGCCAGAGGATTTTGTCAAAAAACATTTTCCGATGATTTATGAAAAACTGTTGGGTTACAGCATTGATATTACCAAAGAGCCCATCCCTATCGTCCCTGCCGCCCACTACACCTGTGGCGGTGTCATGGTTGATACTGAAGGCCGTACGGATCTGGATGGCCTGTACGCAATAGGCGAGGTGAGCTATACCGGCTTGCACGGTGCAAACCGCATGGCGTCTAACTCTCTGCTCGAATGTGTGGTGTATGCCTGGGCTGCCGCAGAAAGCATTACTAAGAAACTGGAGCACGTCAGCATGCCCGGCTCACTGCCGAGCTGGGATGAAAGCCAGGTTTGCTGTTCCGATGAAGAAGTTGTCATTCAGCACAACTGGCATGAACTACGCCTGTTCATGTGGGACTATGTCGGCATTGTGCGCTCAACCAAACGGTTAGAACGGGCAATGCGCCGTATTCAGCTCCTCAAGCAGGAAATCGATGAGTACTACAGTAATTTCCGAGTATCCAACAACCTGCTGGAACTGAGAAACCTGGTACAGGTCGCAGAGCTGATCGTTCGCTGCGCCATGGAACGAAAAGAAAGCCGCGGCCTGCATTACACCTTGGATTACCAAGAATCCAAAGCCGATTCAGGCCCGACCATCCTGACGCCTGATCAGCCGTGTTAAGCAACACCGAAACTAGAATAAAAAAATCCCAGCGTTAGCTGGGATTTTTTATTGTCAGGGGCCAACAGATCCTTGTGCCAGCTTAAACCCGATACTCCGCAATAGCCTCATCGAGTGATTTCGCCTGATCGGCCACCGCATAGGCAGCCTGGGCATTTTCGTGGGCAACATCTGAATTGGTATTGGTAATATCACGGATCGACGTCACGTTCTGGCCAATTTCATCAGAAACCAGGCTCTGCTGCTCAACGGCCGCGGCGATCTGGGTACTGGTATCCATGATCAACTGCATATCTGTCATGATCTGGTTAATTCTTACTTCCGCACTGTCTGCCTGAGTAACACTCAGATCCCCTTGCTCACGACAACGCCCGATATGTACCACCACCTGATCCGTCTGTTCCTGCAAAGAGGCAATGATCGTGGTAATTTCTTCGGTTGACTGACGTGTCCGCAGTGCCAGGGAACGTACCTCATCGGCAACCACAGCAAAGCCCCTGCCCTGCTCGCCCGCCCGGGCAGCTTCAATTGCCGCATTCAGAGCCAGCAAGTTGGTCTGCTCAGCAATGGCTTTAATAACATCCAATACCGAACCAATGTTTTCAGACAAGTTCGACAGGCTGGCAACTTCATCACTGGTCTGTGATAAATCGCCAGACAGCGAGCGAATGCGTTCTTTGGTGGCGCTCACCTCGGACAGACCTTCCATTGCACCATGGTGGCTGCGATCTGCGTTCGCGGCAGCAGTTTCAGTATTCGATGCAATTTCACGAATAGTCATCCCCATTTCAGTGATCGCGGTGGCGACTGAATCGGTTTCTGCCTGCTGCTGGTTCATTGCCATCTCGGATTCTTTACTGCGGCGCTGCAACTGCTCTGACGCCACACCAAGCTCGGTGATCGCCCCCTGAACATTGCCCACCAGCTGGCGCAGGCTCGATAACAGATGGTTAAAATTACGTGCCATCTGCGCCAGTTCATCGTCGCCGCTCTCATCAGCAATCAGTGTCAGATCATGGCTATGGGCAATGGTTGCCATCAAATCACTCAGCCCCTGAACCCGGCGCTGAATTGAACGACTGATCAGCCAAGACAACATCAAGAGTGCAATGATAATGATTACCACCGCAATGATAATCAACTGCTTGGTTAGCTTGCTATCCGCCGCAATTTCCTCAGCCAGCTGCTGCTGGACATCAGCGAACACTTTTTCGACCTGATGGGATAGCGCCCGGATTTCACCGCGCAAGCCATCATTGTGGTTCATCCCAATCAGTTCATGTTGTGCAACAATCTGTTCGAAAGTACGATGAAAATCAACAAATATATCGCCAAAATCCTGCTCTAACAGCAGTCCGTTTTTCTCATAATCCGCACGGTATTCGTTCAGATAATTGGCGTCTTTAGTCAGGGTAAACAGCTTCGCGGTCAGTGTTAAGCTATAGATTTCCAATGTATCTAAGTTCTGTTTATCAGCAATCCCTAGCAATTGATCCGCACGGGAAAAAAATGGACGATGCAGTCCTTCGTTATGACTGAGTCCAATCTTCTGATACCCTTTTATCAGCGTTATCATACCGTCATGATAACGTTCCATCGCCCCCGGCAGTGCCTGCAATCCAGAGATGGCGATGGATGCCTCTGCCAGATCTCCCGACATATCGGCCAATTGCGCCTGAAAACGGGTGTAGTTAGCCTGAAATTTCGGCTGGTATTTACTATCCATTCGCAACAGGAAGTCCTTCTCGTTCCGACGCAGATTTAATAGTGTGACTTCCAGCTCGCTGGCAGAAACGGCGGTATGATTCATCGCCATCACGCGTTCGTTGGCGAGCCAGCTCATTTCTAAAATCAACAGTAACGCCGTCACAGAGATAACGGTTAATCCCAGTAGCTTATGTTTTATTTTCATTGCAAATACATTCCGCCTGATTTCATCTACCGCCGACTAACGATAGAGGTACTATAGTTAATCGACCAGACAGGGCTTATCTTTAATAGGTAGCGTTAAATAATAAGGAGAAAAAAGCCATCTATAAAATAAAAAACCAAAAATCAGAGAATTACAACCAATTACATCTGCTAGGTGTTTTGTATTACCGCTTTTTAAGGTGAATGAAAGTCAGCATTGCGACACAATAAACTCAGGGTACGAAAGTCTTTGTCATCACAGGCATCATGACAGATCAG
The DNA here is from genome assembly GCF_057456235.1 of Photobacterium sp. Lineage (NCBI taxonomy): Bacteria > Pseudomonadati > Pseudomonadota > Gammaproteobacteria > Vibrionales > Vibrionaceae > Photobacterium > Photobacterium sp. The sequence goes on from NZ_JBVCPH010000018.1 coordinate 40,510, forward strand.
CAACCAACGCTGCTGCGCGGCTTGTTTCACCTTTAGCAAGATAAAAAAACGTGTGATCACTTTGATTTGGATGATTTGCCAGGACTGTCGCTGCCAGGTGACCTGCCCCGACACAGTGATACTGATACGGCCTTGATGCCGAAAACTGTACTGCCATAGCTGAAGCCATTCGAGCCACAAGCATTCAATAATAATAACCGCGGCAATGAAGGGAATCGAAGAGCGCAAGACAGCAAGCAGAAGAAACATTGCCGCACAAAGATATAACAGGCTCAGTGCGGCAATTGTCAGTTTGGACGGACGTAATAAAAGATCAGCGAAGTTTGCTGTTGTTGTGGGCAACAATTTTGTCCACCATTACCGCATGCGCTGGATTTTCACTACGACCGTGACCCATCATCCAGGTGAACAAATCAGGATCGTCACATGTCAGTAATGAGACTAAATCGTGTTGTTCCTGCCCTGACAAATCGTCAAAACACTCTTCAAAAAAAGGCATGATAAGCACATCTAGCTCAAGCATACCACGTCGGCATGCCCATTTAAGGCGTGCTTTTTCATCTGCACTCAACATATACAACCTCAATTATCTGTCTGACCGTTCCTGGCGAAAAGCAGGTTTGCCCTATACCGCGCTAGGATTTGTAACCAATATTAACAGCCGCTTCCCCCCTCGACCATGAGCAAAAACAAGCAAACAACCAAGATGAGACATATGATCAAAAAATAGTACGATACTTCAGTCAGGTATTATTTGCGATAATGACGTCAACAGGCTGACAAATGGTAGCCGGCGATTTAACATAGTGGTCATAAAGTTATTCACCATCTCTTTGTGATGGCCAGTCTCACCCCTGCCGTTTCATTGCCTCACAAGCAAGAAACCGTAATTTGAGCTGCCGTTACAACGTTAATCATGGAATGTCCTATGAGCACCTGGTCTAACGCACTGAATTTCAAAAAAATCCCATTGACAGCACAAGATAACCTGCCAGACCTGGCGTTGGTTAATCTGGATGATTGGGGTCTGATCACCCTGATCGGCGATGATAAAAAATCCTACCTGCAAGGTCAGGTAACCTGTGATGTGGTTTCCTTACCGGCAGATGCTTCAATCTTAGGAGCACATTGTGATGCCAAGGGCAAAATGCGCACAATCTTCCGCTTGTTCAACCACAATAACGGTTATGGTTTTCTACAACGCAAAAGCGTAATGGCCAGCCAACTGCCTGAACTTAAGAAATACGCGGTTTTCTCTAAGGTTGATATCGAGGCAAGCGATGACGTATTACTTGGCTTAACGGGAGACAAGGCACAAACTGTCGTTGATCAACTTTTTACCAGCGAAGGTGAGGTACGCGCTATTCAAGCAGGTACCGCAGTTAAAATTGACGATAACCGTTGGTTGGTTGCTGTCGCCGCAGAGCAAGCAGAAACGGTCGTCAACGCCATTGTTGAAGCCTGCAATGACGTACGGCTATCTGATAGCACGCTGTGGGATCTGTACGATATTCAATATGCGATTCCCCGTATAGATGCCGCAACAGAACTTGAATTCATTCCCCAGGCAATGAACTTGCAAGCCGTCGATGGCATCAGCTTTAAAAAAGGCTGCTACACCGGTCAGGAAACGGTCGCGCGCGCTAAGTACCGTGGCATCAATAAACGTGCAATGTATGTCGTCAGTGGTGAAGCGGCGCAATGCCCGCAGGCAGGTGATGCATTAGAGCGAAACATCGGTGAAAACTGGCGTAAAGGCGGCACGATCATTGCCGGTTATCACTATGCCGATAACCAGGCCGTCGCCCTCGTTGTACTGCCAAACAACCTGGATGCAGATACCCGATTCCGTCTTGCTGCTCAACCAGAATTCATCTGGACGAAGCAGGATCTGCCTTACACGTTGGATGACGAGTAAGTCATGAACACATCCGTTATTGACTACCTAGAAAAAGAAGGGGTCGACTATCGACTTCTTCCCCACACGAAGCCGGCCAAAACCATTGCAGACGCGGCGCAAGAGCGCGGCGTCGCTCCGGAGCAGATGGTGAAATCAATCCTGCTGCGCGACATGAGTGGTTTTCATGTCTTAGCCTGTGTACCGGGCCCCTCTCAGGTTGATCCGACCAAAGTACGTGCGATGTTTGGCTGTCGCCGCATGACCTGTGCCGATGCCACCGATGTCGAAAAAGTGACAGGCTTAGTGATCGGCACGGTGGCTCCGGTCGGATTAAAACACCCCTTGCCGCTCATTTTTGATCATGCGATTAAAAAGCACCATAAGGTCAACATCAGTAGTGGTGACCGCATGGCCGGTGTCGAACTGGAAACAGAAGATTTACTGATGCTGTGCGATCCAATGTTCGCTGACATTTGTCGCTGACAGATTTTATTCACTCACGGCGGCCTTCTCACTGGCAACGACTTAGGGGCCGTTTTCTGTCTGGTTGACCACAATTTACGGCAACTGATTCATTTTGTTACATCCTGATGTGGCGTATCTAATAAAATGATCATTGACCTCTTTTGAATAGTTTTTCATCAATGTAGAATAACCGCTCAATAAATGAATAAATTATATTTATTGAGAAGGATCCTCCATGCCCCAGCAAATGATCAAGCAACAAGCGATCTCCTGTGATCAATGTGACTACCAGATCAACAATGTTCATCCGAAATCTTACGTCATGGATCAACATGGCAACCGCGTTAACGCCAATTCTCTGAGTCACACCTTCGAAAACATCTATGGTGTTAGCGAGCACACCATTAATGCCGTCCTCAACGGTAAAATTAACGATGCCGCTGCCGAAGCACTACACAAAATGATTTTGAATCTGAGTGGTAAGCTTTATACCCATAGCTGCCGGAAATGTGCCGCCCACTTTACGTTAGATCCCGCAAAAGATAAGTATGCCTGTCCGCACTGCTGGTCCCAGAGAATCGCTCAGATTAACGATGGGGATCACTGCCCTAAATGCGGTGAAGGCAAACTGAATTAAATTGGCGTTAATCCGTCCCCCGACCATAAAGGCGCAGACGCGCCTTTATGTATTTTACGCTTTAGAAATCGTCTTGTTGACTTTCCCCTGACTTATCAGCAGTGTATATGCCTGTTGGCAGAAGTGGGAACCAAGTAATATGAAAGATATCAACTGGCGTGGCGTTGACCTCAATTTGCTGGTGGCTTTTTCAGCCCTGATGGAAACCCGGAGCGTAACAAAAGCTGCTGCCAAGCTTTCAATTGGTCAGTCAGCAATGAGCCATAACCTGTCGCGATTGCGACTGCTGCTTAACGACCCGTTGTTTGAGCGTCAGGGTCATCAGATGATCGCCACTCAGAAAGCAGCTGAGTTGGCACCCACCATCGAAAATATCTTAAACCTGGTGACAACTCAGATTTTACAGCCAGGTAGTTTCGATCCTCTGCATTATTCAGGCACTGTCCGGATTGGCTTAACCGACTACGCCGAGCTACTGTTTGCGCCCGCTATCTTTGACGCCATCGCCCAGCTTTCCCCCCAGTGCCAGCTTAGCTTCTGCAATGTGGATCGGAATAACTACAACGATAAGTTTAATGATCAGGACGTTGATATAGTGATCGGCTCTATGACTAACCTGCCAAAAGAATTAGTCAGCCAATATCTTTATACAGAAGATCATGTCTGCCTGTTTGACAGTGAAGCGACCGGACTAACAGCCCCGGTTAGCCTGGCACGTTATATCATCACCCCTCATGCCTTAGTAACGCCGGATGGTAAATTAGCCAGTCAAATCGATAATCAATTGCACGATCAGGGGTTCACCCGCCACATAGCGGTAGGGTCGAGTAACTTCCTGACTATACGCCACCTGTTAAAAGGGCGGAACTTACTCTGCGTGGTGTCACAATTAATGGCACGACTGGATCTCTTCAATGACGAACTCATCCAGTGCCCGGCTCCGGTTGAGATCCCGGACTTTGATATCAATATGTTATGGCAACGTCGAAATAGCAGCCACCCAAAAATCGAGTGGCTGCGCCAAGTGGTCAGCAAGACCATTACTCAACGAGTCGCATCCTTGCGTGGAGAAAAATGATGCAGTGAAAAATCTAAGCGCCTTGGCGGTAATATCATACAGATCTAGCGCCAGGCTCCTGTATTTGATAAAGCCTGTGGGTATCACAAGGTTCGGCACAGTCGCACTCTTTATCAACACCGACGGTAGCCAAACCACCACAACTACCACTGATGGTTTTCTTTTTCACAATCCAGCCTATTGCCATTGCGGTAATTACCAACAAGAAAATAGCCAGTGTTAGTACAAAGAGCATTTACTTGAACCCTCCTATCTTCATTAGACCTTGGAGCGACGGTTTTCTATTCATCATCGTACCAATTTTTGCTGGCTCTACTTTTTTCTTACTGCCACAACCGCACCCGCAATCCCCTTTTTCACGCTTGCAGGGACGCCCCTGCTCTGCTGCCGTTAGCGCTATCTTAGCCACACTGCCTGCGAGCACGGCTTGCACAGAGCTACGTGAAGGTACTTTACTCACGGTAAATCCGGCATTTAATAAACGCCCCAACGAGCGCTGGCCGATATTGCCAAGCACGACTTCAGTCACGCCAAATTCACCTAGTTGACGCTGGAGAATTTTCTTATGCTTGCAGCCAATTGCTTTGCTGCCTCCATTTTCAATACGAGCAATCATCTCCCCTTGCGGATCAAAAACCATAAATGCCGCAGCTTTACCGAAATGAGCGGCGACTTCAGAGCGAGGAGTAATAGCAATAGCAATAGACATATCAGTGTTCCTTTATTTCAGCCTCAGCGCATGGCTGGAAAGTTAATGAAGATAAAGCGGTTATTGCGGGTCGAGGGACGGTTTCTTCTTATTCTGTAATCTCATGCAAGTGCGCAGCTTGCAAATCGATCGCCTGTCCTGTGACCAATGCCTGCGCCACTTTATGACGAGCACGGGATACAATATTTCCCAGCGTCTGACGAGAGACTCCAAGGTGCTTGGCCGCTTCTATTTGGCAGAGGCCATTCATGTCAACCAGACGTATTGCCTCCAATTCATCCGCAGCCAGTTCAATCGACGCCAGCTGTGACATTGGCACGCCATTCGGTTTAAAACAGCTGTATGCCGGACGACAACCAATCCGGCGTTGAATTTTAGGTCTTGCCATCGCACCCTCATTTTTGGCATAAGCTAACAACCCCTGTATTATTAGCCTATGCCAACAACCTTTTATTGATCCAACACAAACAGCGGCATCAATTCTCGAAATTTTTCTGTCCAGAGGAAGCAAGGCTGACATTTATCCGAACAGATACTGAACAACTGGAAAAGGGGATTTCAGAAGATAATGCTATTTAGCAACGAGATGAAAACGAACAATGCACAAAAATCAGACCGGAAAAGAAAGTAACTTTACACTACTGAACGCAGCATAATATGAATAAAAGAGCGTAACATGATAATAAATAACCATTAATCCAGTAAAATAATTGTCTTTAAAATAAGTTCATAAGACAAATTCTTGCTTATCCAGCCCTACACCAACAGAATATTATCCCGAAAGATGATATTTACAACTAAAAATAATCTAATCAATTGAATTTAACATTAGTATTATGCTGACAAAGTCACAGAAGTGTAATGCAAGTTGTTTTATAATACGTCGCGTTAGGAAAACCAGACAAGGTTGAGTTGTTTATGCGCATGTTCAAACGCTACTTGCCGAAGTTAATTGCTAAGCATGTAAGTCGTTTATTTAGTGGAAGAATTTATATTGATGGCCGAGGAGGCTATCATTTCGACAAGGGAATGTTGCTTGTGCCAGTACAAGCTCAACAACGGCATTATCAAACCGTCAATGAGGTTAACCAAGAGATAAAACGTTTGAAGGAAGTCTGCTGAGAGCATTAATGCCCAGCATAAATTTCTTTTTTGCGGATCTCTGTGTATTTAAGCCCACTGGTAGTGGGCTTTTAAATGAACAGGCTATACGCATCGTGATAAAGACACCGATGGCAATTACTCCGATTCATCCACCAGATCCTGGTAGCTCTCAGCGTCGAGTAAATCTTCAAATTCCCCTTCATCTTCTGCTTTTATCTGAAATAACCAGCCATCACCATAAGGATCACTGTTTACCAATTCGGGCGAACTGTCTAAGTCTTCATTCACCGCAATGACCACCCCGGTTAACGGCGCATATACATCAGTGGCTGCTTTCACCGACTCGGCAACCGCGCAGTCTTCACCCGCCTCTGTCTCTGTATCCAGATCAGGTACATCAACAAACACCATATCACCCAACATTGACTGAGCATGGTCGGTAATGCCGACAGTAAAAACGCCATCCCCTTCAGGGCGAACCCATTCATGGGTATTGGTAAATTTCAATTCAGAGGGAACATAACTCATTGTGTAACTTCCTTATGAAAAGACTGCTTATCACTCGATAACTGGTTCGGTTCAAGCAGATGATTTAAGACCCAAACGCCTCACTCCCATGTCAATTCACCATGAAATGCACTGAGAGAACACCTAACAAATCAGTCTGGTACAACTACAGCCTACAGTTTTTGCTGTAACTCACACGGCATCGATTTCCTGTTATTTACTGTAGGTGAAAAAAGCCCTTTTGTGATCAATTTATCTTTTTTATCTGGCAGGTAAAAAAAAACCATCTCAATGGAGATGGCTTCAATAGACAATTTGACATTAATATTTGGCTAATTCCGGTAACTCACCCGATAAACCCAGAGCCCGGCGCATAAACTCGTCTTTGACTCCCGGCGCTTTATCCGCAATCAGCATGCCCAGATCCCGCACCAGCTTTTTAGCCGGGTTACTACCGTCGAACAGATCCCGGAATGTCTGCATTGCAGCGATCATTTTAGCGGCTTCCGCTTTTCGCCAGCGTTCATAATGACGCAAATTGGCTTTATGGCCGATATCCTGCTCTTGCAACCACAACGCCTTGAGTTCTTGAGCCAGACTTGCCGCATCCAGTAAACCAAGGTTAACCCCCTGACCCGCTAAAGGATGAATAGTGTGCGCGGCATCACCGACTAAAGCGACACGGTCTCGAACAAAGTCGCGGGCATAACGCATTTTCAGTGGGAACGCCTGACGTTCACCTTCAACTTGACATAAACCTAAACGGTGATCAAAAGCAGCCGTGAGTGACTTATTAAATTCTTCGTCACTTAACCCACACAACTGCTCAGCCTCTTCCGGTGGAACAGACCAGACAATAGAACATAAATCACTTTCAGCTAACGGCAGAAAGGCCAGTGGCCCTTGCGGCCGGAAAATCTGGCGCGCTGTGTTGCCATGGGCTTCATCACAACGAATATTGGCCACAATGGCGCTGTGGCCGTAATCCCAGTGAGTCAGTGGAATATCCAGCTGATGACGAAGCCAAGAGTTAGCGCCATCCGCACCGACCACCAGCTTGGCCGTCAGATTTTTACCCGATTCCATGCTGAGCCAGGCTTCGCTCTCACCGAAAGCAATATTCTGACAGCGTTCCGGTGCCAGCACAGTGACATTGCTCAACTGCTTAACGCGATCCAGCAGCGCTAACTGAATGACCCGGTTTTCGACGATATACCCTAGATTCGGCTGGGCTAAACGTTCGGCATCAAATTGAATGCTGGCGAAGCTATCTTGCTCCCAGACCTCCATTTTTCGGTAAGGAGTCAGACGACGGGCTTCAATCCCCGACCAGGCTCCGGTCCGGCGAAGAATACGCTCGCTGGCTCGGCTTAATGCGGAAACACGTAAATCCGGTAATGAAGCAAGCTCAGGTTCAGGCAACTGACCTTCAATCACGGCAACACGCAGCTCGGTGTCCGCTAACGCAGCGGCCAGGGTCAGGCCAACCATTCCCCCACCAATAATGGCAACATCAACACTCTGCATCATTATACCAATTCCATTAATTATCTTTCTACCTGTCCCATCGCACGCCTTAGCAGCGGTGCCTTTAACGTATCAAAAAGGTTCATTATCATCAGGCCGGTATTACGGCCAGCAACGAGAGGAAAACTGTCATTGGCAAAGAGGCTCACCAGCCCTGATGTCATGGCAATTGTCGCCTCGCGATCCGGCATGCGACGCTGGCGGTAGCGACTTAACATCGCAGCACAACCTACATCTTCGCCCAGATCGAGAGCCCGTACGATCTCTTCGGCCAGTGACATGACATCACGCAGTCCTAAATTAAACCCTTGCCCCGCAATCGGATGCAGCGTTTGCGCAGCATTACCCACCACGGCGACACGGTGCGAGGTCAGTGACTGCGACTGGCGCAGCAATAACGGATAGGCTGCACGCTCGCCGGTTTTAACTAACTGGCCTAAACGCCAGCCAAAAACCTGCTGCAATTCTGCCAGGAACCGCCCATCGTCCCACCCCATGACTGCGGCCTGATGCTCGGGCTTAATGCACCATACCAGTGAACTCCGCCCTTCCGACATCGGCAACATCGCAACCGGGCCAAAAGGGGTAAAACGCTCAAAAGCTCGACCCTGGTGTGCTATTGCGGTGGTTATATTGGCAATCACGGCCACTTGTTCAAAGTCGTGTTCGATCCGGGGAATGCCTAACAGTTCACAACACCCCGACAAGGCACCATCAGCGGTCACCAGTAGCCGGGTTTGCAACTGCTCTCCCGACCCAAGGGTGAGATTGACTTGCTGCTGAGTACGTGAGATGTCGGCGATCGTCGCCGGGCAATAGAGATCGGTCTGATCCTGTTGCTTAAGCTGCTGATGAAATACCGTGCCGGTATCAGCCAGTTCAACCACATAACCGAGCGCATCAACCGCCAACTCTTTGGCATCCATACGAACCATACCCGCATGGCCGCGATCAGAAACATGGATATGAGAAATCGCGGTCGCGGCATTAGCCAGTTTAGGCCAGACCCCGATTTTATCCAGCAGATTGGCAGAGCCTAAAGATAACGCGATACTGCGCGCATCATAGCCCGGGTGCTGATCCAGTGTCGGTTTGACGGCTTCAACAACCGCAATACGCAACCCCTGAACACTATCGCAACGATTGCCACAGAGTTTATTCAGTGCAATTGCCAATGCCGCACCGGCCATCGCGCCCCCGGCAATTACAACATCATACTGTTTCACATCCAGTCCCTTAGCGTTAGTTAATGCTGCGTCGGTTTTTCACCCTGACCAATACCAGGGATAGTCGGTTCTTCAACCGCTCCCGGACGCTGGCTCAACTCAACCAGACAGGCCAACACACATTCAGGCACATAGGCAACCACATTATCGAACAACTGCGCCTGCTCTGCCATGTCTTCGTCTTCATCGATACCTAACTGGGCGATCTCTTCCAGCACCGACACGGCTTCCGTCACTTCCGGTGACAGCTTGGCTTTTTCCAGCCCCATCAAACCCAGGCCTGAAATAAAATTAGTCGTCCATTCACTCAATGCTTCGGCGCGCAGCATCAGCTCAGCGTCTTCAGCAGGCAGCAGTAGAGAAATGTTGAATTCGTAATGAGCCAGTTCAGCAGCCGTTGAGGTAAACAATATTGTTGCTACCCCCCCCAGCTCGGTGGAGGCGGCATCAAATACCGTCCGAACTGCCACTTTCGCACCATCAGTTAAAGGTTGACCCTCGTTGGCGTAGTCGCTTACCGGACCGATCCAGCTTTCATCGTCTACCGCCAGGCCTCCGCAGATCATACCGCTCAGCAGGCCGTGAAGCTCTGACGGTGAAGCCGCTAAACCGTGATCTTTTAATGCTGTATCAACAGCTTCATATAGAGGGATTTTAACTTCGCTCATGGGGGGTTCACCTTCGTCTCATTGGTGCTAATCTTAATTGTGTTATGCTACCACTTAGCCTCAAATCAGGCTAATACCCTTTGGGGAAAGCTTGGGCTATGTTTGCAGTTGCAGCAGATTGCAGCAGACTGGTTAATTTCTGATTAGTCAGTGACTCATCCCCCTAAAGCGTGATGAGTGGACTTGCATGTTGAAAAGGCTTTTCCTATATTATCTTCCTATTGCAAGCGGAATGCTAAGCAGACAGTATTCTTGCACGGAGCTGATTAGAGATTTATGAGTACTCAGGCAGTTGAAATTCAAGTTTTAGGCAGGTTCTTAAAGGTTAACTGTCCATTAGGTCAGGAAGATGCGCTGCGAGAAGCGGCGGCAGATTTTGATCAGCGTCTGAAAGATCTGTCTGAACGCACAAAGGTAACAAACACCGAGCAACTGCTGATGTTTGCCGGTTTAAACGTGTGCAGTGAAATGCACAGCGAGCGTAGAGAACACAACGGCAGTGCTTCAAATTTATCCAATAGAATCAGCACGCTAGCAGAAACATTGGATAAAGCATTGCAAAATCAACCAAAGCGTTGATAATGAATTGACCCTGGGGTGTACGTCAGCGTATTAACGTCCCCGAGCCGATAAGCAAAAAAACAGGATTAGCTGTCTATTAGCTATTGAGCATGCTCAGCCTGACTGAGAAGCCTGCGGTTGATGTTGCTGATCCACCTTGAACATCTGGTTCAAGGGCCACAATGCGCAACGGCACCCTGGGGCATCCCCTCTACCTCGATCGTAACGAGAATTGAGATTCTAGACGCTCTTCCACTAGATACTCGCTCTATAATTACCCGAACTACCTCTGTCATTGGATGACCTATGAGTTCACCTGTTCAACCCTCATCTTCTCGCCAGCACATTCGCCAGCATATTCGCCTGCGTCGCCGTGGCCTCAGCCCTCAGCAACAACAGCATGCCGCGCACGATCTGCTGATACTATTCCAACAGGTGGCAAGTGTTATCGACGCCCATCATATTGCCCTGTATTTATCTAATGACGGTGAAATCAATACTCAGCCACTGATTGACTGGCTGTGGCAGCACGGCAAAGCGGTTTATCTGCCTGTTCTGCATCCATTCAGCAAAGGCCAGTTACTGTTTCTGCACTATACGCCAGAGACACGGATGACGCTGAATAAATATCACATCCAAGAGCCGGTATTAGATATTCGCCTGGTCAAGCCGGTAAGTGAACTGGATCTGATCTGCACCCCGCTGGTCGCCTTTGATAATACCGGTCAGCGGCTGGGAATGGGGGGCGGTTATTATGACCGCACGCTCAATCGCTGGCATCATGAGAAACAAGGCCCGCGCCCGCTGGGGCTGGCTCATGATTGCCAGCAGGTCGAAAACCTGCCGTTCGAAGCCTGGGATGTTCCGCTACCAGAAATTATTACGCCTTCCTGCCATTTTTCCTGGTAATGGACGAATACTGACGTCTCCTCAGCCAATCCCAATCGAACCACGCAAACGTTTGGTATTTATGTGCCACAGCCTTCACCGCTAACTCTATGTTATTAATAGAATTATGATTTATGAGTTAGATAACAGCGATCTCAGTCAAAATTTGCCCTGACGTATCATCCACTCTTCGCTATAATCAGCGCTCCGCGCAACGTGATACCAAACTGAACAAGTCTCTGCTCGAGCAGAGACTTGTTCAGTTTGGTATTAGCCATTACTAGGAGACAGGCATGACACAAGATGAAATGAAAAAAGCGGCTGGCTGGGCTGCACTGGAATACGTTACAAAAGGCAGCATTGTCGGTGTAGGGACTGGCTCAACCGTTAATCACTTCATCGATGCACTAGAAACCCGCAAAGAAGAGATCAAAGGAGCGGTTTCGAGCTCTGTCGCCTCCACTGAACGTCTGGAACAAATCGGTATTCCGGTTTTTGATGCCAATGACGTTGACGGCCTCGATATTTATGTTGATGGTGCCGACGAAATCAATGAACAATATGACATGATCAAAGGCGGCGGCGCGGCACTGACTCGCGAGAAAATCGTTGCTGCAATGTCTAAAAAATTCATCTGCATTGTTGATAATACTAAACAAGTAGACGTTCTGGGTCAGTTCCCTCTGCCCGTTGAAGTGATCCCAATGGCACGTTCATATATCGGTCGTGAGCTGGTCAAGCTTGGTGGCGATCCGGTATACCGTGAAGGTGTTGTGACGGATAACGGCAATATTATTATTGACGTGCATAACATGGCAATCACTGACGCGAAGGCGATGGAAGACAAAATCAATGCCTTGCCAGGTGTGGTGACTGTCGGTCTGTTTGCTCACCGCGGAGCGGATGTTCTGCTGGTTGGCTCGCCAGATGGTGTTAAAAAATTCGAAAAATAAGCAAGCATACCCGCAGCTTATGTTATTAGATTACGAAACGGCATAATATATGCCGTTTTTTATTGTCTTTTTTGTAATATTCTTACCCTTACTGGTTATTATTTGATACTTTAATGAACAGCATGTAGCAATCGTTTGAGTGTAAGCCTCAGGCTACTGGCAAGCAGGAAAAGGATATTACCCGCAGCCCGCTATATAATACCGTAAATCCTTTTCCGTTCCGCTTCGCCGGTTGCCCAACCTGAGCTCCTGCCACTCATGTTTTAAAGGATGAGAACCCAATGGCTAAAGTTTCACTGGATAAAGAAAAGATTAAAATTCTCTTATTGGAAGGCCTCCACCCTTCTACAATTGAGGTTTTACAGCAGGCTGGTTACACCAATATTGAATACCATAAAGGTTCACTTGCCGGTAGCGAACTGCTTGATGCGATCAAAGACGCCCACTTTGTCGGTATTCGCTCGCGTACTCAGCTAACGGAAGAAGTCTTTGACTCAGCCAAGAAGCTGATGGCTGTGGGTTGTTTCTGTATCGGTACCAATCAGGTTGATCTTGCAGGAGCTAGCAAACGGGGTATTCCGGTTTTTAACGCCCCCTTCTCAAATACCCGAAGTGTCGCCGAGTTAGTACTGGGAGAAATACTGCTGCTGCTTCGCGGTATTCCGGAAAAAAATGCCAAAGCCCACCGTGGTGAATGGCAGAAGTCTGCCGATCATTCTTATGAAGCGCGCGGCAAACGGTTAGGCATCATTGGTTACGGCCACATCGGTACGCAGCTGGGTATTCTGGCAGAAAACCTCGGCATGCGAGTCTATTTCTACGATATCGAAAACAAACTCTCACTGGGTAACGCCACGCAGGTTCGCTCAATGACCGAGCTGCTCAACAAGTGTGATGTGGTCAGCCTGCATGTGCCGGAAACCCCTGATACTCAGGATATGATGGGCGCTGATGAGTTTGCTCGCATGAAACCAGGGGCTATTTTCATCAATGCCGCGCGTGGCACTGTGGTTGAAATCGATGCGCTCTGCAGCGCGCTGGAAAGCAAGCACCTCGCGGGCGCTGCAATTGACGTCTTCCCGGTAGAGCCGAAAACCAACAAAGACCCGTTCATATCGCCACTGGCACAATTTGACAATGTATTGTTGACACCGCATATCGGTGGCTCAACCCAGGAAGCGCAGGAAAACATCGGGCTTGAAGTCGCCGGTAAGTTAGTGAAATATTCCGATAATGGTTCAACACTGTCAGCAGTTGGCTTCCCTGAAGTGTCACTGCCTGAGCACCGCGACTGTTCGCGTCTGCTGCACATTCATGAAAACCGCCCGGGGATCCTGAATCAGATCACCACGATCTTCGCCGCAGAAGGGATCAACATTGCTGCGCAGTACCTGCAAACAGGTGCCCAGATCGGTTATGTGGTTATTGATGTGGAAACCAAGCGCTCGGAAGAAGCCCTCCGAAAGCTGAAAGCTATCGACGGCACCATTCGTGCCCGTATTCTGCATTAATATCAAAACGACAGAATCGAGAGCCTAGTTTCGAGGTTTGAGATTCGAGATCCTAGTTTCGAGATATGAGAAAGGAGAGCATTTGCTCTCCTTTTTGTGTTTTAGTCCTATGGTCCTATGGTCCTATGGTCCTATGGTCCTATGGTCCTATGGTCCTATGGTCCTATGGTCCTATGGTCCTATGGTCCTATGGTCCTATGGTCCTATGGTCCTATGGTCCTATGGTCCGGCAGACTCTTCGAGTCAGATTTTGAAGTCAAGCTTTTGATTTTCCTCGTGACTAGAAACTAGAAACTAGAATCTCGCAACTCAAAATATCTTCTACTCCTCAAGCTTAAACACCACTTCCACCCGATCCCGAATCGTCATGTGAGCATCTTGATAGGTTGCCGCCGTTTCTCCGGCGGCGTCCATGGCCATTGCCCTCATCATTATCGGACGTGGGCTAGCGGCGTGGTACGTGATCTTCCACACCCCTTCAATGCTCTCACCAAATCCCTTAGCAAGCGATTCAGCTTTTTCCCGGGCATCTTTAATCGCAGCCTGACGTGCCTGCTCGATGAACTCCGCTTCATTGCTGACTTTCAGCTCGATGTGATTAATCCGATTAATACCATCACCCAAAGCGCCATCTAAATATTCGTTCAACTTCTCTAGCAACTTGACGGTTACCGTTATATGGCGACTGGCACGATAGCCCGTTAGCTCTGGCTGTTTATCTTTTGGATAATGGTATTGTGGGTGCAGCGTAATATTCGCACTCGTAATATCTGTGCGATCCACACCTTGCTGCTTCAGGCGTTCGTTAAAGGCGGTGACAGCTTTATCTACCGCCAGCTTGGCTTCTTTTGCCGTCTGCCGGGTTTCGACAACTTCAACCGTGAACACTGCCATATCAGGCTGGGCCATGACTTCGCCCATCCCTGTGGTTTCCAGATGCGGAAAATCAACATCCGCAGCCATTACTCCCGCAGAGATCAATGAACTGGCGCCGACTAATACCACCGCGAGTAAATGTTTCTTCATATTGCTTTCCTACTCTCTTGTTATTGAAGATATTATTGATGGCGAATATTCGATAATGCGTTACGTGTATGGGTTCGACAACAGAACTCACCAAATTATCCCCCTTGTTCTCTTTTTTGAATGCCGTTTTATTGAGCAGTCAATATCAACGGCCGATGATATGTATGACTGGGTGTTTGAAAGCCATGATCGCGTCGTTTTTGCTATCGGTACGGTAAAATGAGGTTCTACCTTGTTAAAATCAAAGGTAAAGCGCAGTATTGATCTCGCCGTTGCCGCTATGATGCTCTCATCGCCAGCCACTAAAAGGACTATTTAAACAATATGTTGCCTGAACAATTGGAAGCTATCTATCGCAAAAATCTTGCCCTGTTCAGCAAAGCCGGTGTCGGTTATCGGCAATGGCAACATGCGCCGATCCTGGATTTTGCAACCGATGAGCGTATTGCTAAAGAACTGGGCTGGACAGCAGCACCAACCAAAAGCCTGTTCATGAAAATTAAGGGAGGGGGTTATTGTTTGCTCCTGACCCATCGCGACCGTCGTTTGAACAGTAAGCTGGTTAAGCAGGTGCTGGGTAAAAGGGTGTCGGTATGCAGCAATGAGGAGATGGCAGTTGAGATTGGCTGTGTGCCCGGAGCGGTGTGCCCGTTTGGCTTGCCGGAGCATATTACCTTGCTCGTCGACCCGGTGGTTTATGAGCATAAAGAGCTGATGTTTACCCCCGGAAAACCGGACTATACCTTTGCCTTTGATAGCGCTGAACTGAATAAACTGCTCATGCACTTAACGAATCCAGTGATCACTCTGCCAGCGGTTGAACAGGCTTAAACCATATTCACTGTCCGTGTCGCGGCGATTAATGATTCCAGAAAAAAATGGAGCCCACCCGGCTCCATTTTGGTTTATCAGATCTTAGCCTTCCAGCTTATTCAAATGCACATCCATTTGAGGGTATGGGATTGTAATATCTTCTTTATCAAGCTCTTCTTTAATCGCTTGTAGCAAATCGAAGTATACGCGCCAGTAATCAGCGGTTTTAACCCATGGCCGAACCACTAAGTTAACAGAGGAATCCGCCAGTGCCACGACACCGATGGTGGGTGCAGGATCTTTTAATACCCGCGGCTCAGCGGCAACCACACGTGCGAGCACTTCTTTGGTTTTCTTCAAATCCGCGTCATAAGAGACCCCGATAACAAAATCAATTCGGCGGGTTGCATGGCGTGAATAGTTCGTAATGGGGCTACTGATAACCGCCCCATTCGGTACCACAACCATTTTGTTATCTGGCGTACACAGTACCGTTGAGAATATTTGAATCGACTCAACCGATCCCGCCACGCCACCAACTTCAACGTAATCACCGGACTTGAACGGACGGAACCCGACAATCAGCACACCCGCGGCAAAGTTAGATAGTGAGCCTTGCAGTGCTAAGCCAATCGCCAAACCCGCGGCACCGATAACCGCAACGACAGATGCCGTCTGAACGCCTAAACGACCAAGTGCTGCAATCAGAACAATTACAAACAGCAGATAGCGCACGAGCGAATGCAGAAACTCAACAACCGCCTCGTCCATGCTCTTTTTACGCAGCACTTTCGCCACGCCGTTGGCGATTCCTTTAACAATAAGATTACCAACGAATAGGATCAGAATCGCCGAAATCAGGTTAACCCCGTACTGGATCAACAGATCCTGATTATCGGTCACCCAGGTTCCGGCATTCAGTACGCCATTTGTTAACTGATTATCGGCCAGGGTATCAACAACCTTGTCTGTAACACTCTCACTCATTATTACTCTCTCTTTATTTATCCCGACAGAATTAACACTCCCCCGATATCCTCGACATTCTCATTAAAGATTGAAAGGCTATTGATAGGAATCGATTTTTTCTACCTGTTAATATATACCAATTTATTTCTCCGGATAATAAAAAAGCCCGCAATGCGGGCTTTTAAATAATCTCAATGTCCAACGCCTAAGCGTGGATTACACCGTTCCGTAATAAATTACAGTACGTCGATTGCGTTAAGGTCTGAGAATGCTTTCTCAAGACGAGTAACCATAGACTCTTGACCAGCACGTAGCCATACGCGTGGATCGTAGTACTTTTTGTTTGGCGCAGCTTCGCCAGTTGGATTACCGATTTGACCCTGTAGGAAATCATGGTTAGCTGCTTCGTATTGACGAATACCGTCCCAAGTCGCCCACTGAGTATCAGTATCGATGTTCATTTTGATAACACCGTAGCCGATTGACTCTTGGATTTCTGCTTCAGAAGAACCAGAACCACCGTGGAATACGAAGTTCAGAGCGTTAGGTGCGATACCGAACTTCTCTGCACAGTATGCTTGAGAGTCACGCAGGATAGTTGGAGTAAGCACAACGTTACCCGCCTGGTATACACCGTGTACGTTACCGAAAGATGCTGCGATAGTGAAACGTGGGCTGATAGCGCTTAGTTTCTCGTATGCGTAAGCTACATCTTCAGGAGAAGTGTAAAGCTCAGAAGCGTCCATGTCAGAGTTATCAACGCCATCTTCTTCACCACCAGTACAACCCAGTTCGATTTCTAGCGTCATACCCATCTTAGCCATGCGCTCTAGGTACTTAGCACATGTTTCGATGTTTTCTTCTAGAGACTCTTCAGAAAGGTCGATCATGTGAGAAGAGAACAGAGGCTTACCCGTTTGTGCGAAGAACTCTTCGCCCGCGTCTAGCAGACCGTCGATCCAAGGAAGAAGTTTCTTAGCTGCATGGTCAGTGTGAAGAATCACTGGAATACCGTAAGCTTCAGCAACAGCATGAACGTACTTAGCACCCGCTACCGCGCCAGCGATTTGTGCTTCCTGACCTTCTAGCTTAAGACCTTTACCAACGAAGAAACCAGCACCGCCGTTAGAGAACTGAACAACGACAGGCGCTTTAACTTTAGCTGCAGCTTCTAGAACACCATTGATAGTATCAGTGTTAACCACGTTAACGGCAGGAAGGGCAAATTTGTTTTCTTTTGCTACTTCAAAAACTTTCTGAACGTCGTCGCCAGAAATTACGCCAGGTTTTACAAAATCGAAGATCTTAGACATAACAATAGTCCTATTTACTTTCGTAGTCTGAGTTAAATATTTAACAAAACTTTGCAAACGTTTGCTTCCGGTCAAGCATTCTATAAAAACTTGATCCGATTCACAAACATTAAAAGGTGGGAGCACGCGCTCCCAGCTTATTTAATTATGCTTTTGCGCGCTCTTCTAGCATCGCAACGGCTGGTAATACTTTACCTTCAACGAACTCAAGGAACGCACCGCCACCAGTAGAAATGTAAGAAATATCAGCCTTGATGCCGAACTTGTCGATAGCTGCTAATGTGTCACCGCCGCCAGCAACCGAGAAGCCTTCCGATTCTGCAATGGCTTTAGAAATACCGGCAGTACCCGCTTCAAAGTTTTTGAATTCAAATACGCCAACAGGGCCATTCCAAAGAATTGTTTTGGCATTGCTGATGATTTTAGCAAGAGCCGCTGTTGAATCAGGACCCAGGTCAAAAATCATGTCGTCGTCTTGAACTTCAGAAACGTGCTTAATTTCAGCTTCTGCGTTCTCATCAAATGCTTTTGCACAGGCAACGTCAGTTGCAACAGGAATCGCACACTCTTTCATTAGTTTTTTAGCTGTTTCAACTAAATCCGCTTCGTATAGCGATTTACCAACATTGTGGCCTTCAGCAGCAATGAAAGTATTCGCGATACCACCACCAACAACCAGTTGGTCAGCGATTTTAGATAGCGACTCAAGAACAGTCAGTTTAGTCGAAACTTTAGAACCACCAACGATTGCAACCAGTGGACGAGCTGGATTGTCCATTGCTTTACCCAGCGCTTCAAGCTCAGCAGCTAGCAGAGGGCCAGCGCATGCTACCGGTGCGAACATGCCAACACCGTGAGTTGATGCTTGTGCACGGTGAGCCGTACCGAATGCATCCATCACGAAGATGTCGCAAAGTGCGGCATATTTCTTAGAAAGCTCTTCTTCGTTCTTCTTCTCGCCTTTGTTAAAGCGAACGTTTTCAAGAACAACTAGCTCACCAGCATTTAGCTCAAGACCATCCAGGTAATCTTTTGCCAGCTTAACGTCACAATCTAGTGCGTCATTTAAGTAGTTAACTACTGGAGCCAGAGAGAACTCTTCGTTGTACTCACCTTCAGTTGGACGACCAAGGTGTGAAGTAACCATTACTTTAGCGCCAGCTTCTAGGCACAGCTTGATAGTTGGAAGAGACGCTAGAATACGCGCGTCAGATGTTACCTTACCGTCTTTAACTGGTACGTTTAGATCTGCACGAATAAATACGCGCTTACCAGCAAGTTCCAGATCAGTCATCTTGATTACAGACATGGTTTGTCCTCTCAACAGTGTTAAAAATAAAATTTAAAGTTCTTTTACCAGCCCGGCGTCACTGCCAGACCCAAATAATTCTTTACTGCTGTTATGCTTCGCTATACTGCATCGTGGCATCACTATGCTGCACGCTATCACAAGTATGCATGGCCAACGCGGTATCTAACATACGGTTGGCGAATCCCCATTCGTTATCACACCACACCAGCAACTTTATTAAGTGCTTATTGCTGACTCGCGTTTGCGTGCCGTCGACTATCGCGCTGTGGGGATCGTGATTGAAGTCAATGGAAACCAGCGGTGCTTCGGTGTAATCCATAATACCATCTAATGTACAACGAGATGCCTCAGACAGTGATTGATTTACGTCATTAACTTTCACATTTGTTTTAACTGTGACACTTAAATCCATCGCCGTGACGTTAATTGTAGGTACGCGCACAGAAATTGCTTCAAATTTGTCAGAAAGTTTCGGGAATATACGACCAATTCCAAGATGCAGTTTAGTATCAACAGGAATAATTGACTGACTGGCAGCCCGGGTACGACGCAAATCAGAATGGTAAGCGTCGATAACCTGTTGGTCATTCATCGCCGAGTGGATGGTGGTGATTGTGCCGGATTCGATGCCAAAGGTTTCATCAAGTACTTTGATCACCGGGACAATACAGTTGGTGGTACAGGAACCATTAGAAACAATGCGGTGCTCAGGCTTGAGCGTCTCATGGTTCACACCATAGATAATCGTATTGTCGATATCAGTGGCAGCCGGATGAGAAAATAACACTTTCTTCGCCCCCGCCTTAATGTGGGCAAGGCCATCATCGCGAGATCCATACACCCCGGTACAGTCAAGAACAATATCGATGTCTAAATCATGCCAGGGCAAAAGGGTAATGTCATTTTGGTGCAGAATGCGAACCCGGTCTTGCTCGCCATTGTCGTGAGCAATAAAGAGATGCTCCTGATCATGGGAGACTGACTTAAAGAATCGGCCATGGCTGGTGTCATACTGTAACAAGTGAGCCATTGCTTCAGGCTCGGCCAACTCGTTAACCGCCACGACTTTTATCTGAGTATGTTTATCGCTCTCGTACAGTGCGCGAAGCACACTGCGACCAATGCGACCAAATCCATTAATTGCGACTTTCAGTGTCATATCCATGCTACCAAAATACTAAGCGGCGATAGTGTATAACAAGCACAGTCGAGAATCACCCTAATTGTGACAGCTATCACGACTCGACATTTAAAACCAACAATCCCCAGCGATTAACGATAAATATCCCCATAAAAAGCGGTAAAAACAGACGGAAAAGTTATATTCATCCAGCCGGAAATAATAAAAAAGGCTTCCAGAGGAAGCCTTTTTTCAAGTATCGAAATAAATCGCTTACGCGAGCAGCTCTTGCGCGGTGTCGACGACGTTTTCAACCGTGAAGCCAAACATCTTAAACAGCTCGCCAGCTGGCGCTGACTCACCGAATGTGGTCATACCGATGATACGGCCGTCGAAACCAACGTACTTATACCAGAAGTCGGCAATACCGGCTTCAACAGCAATACGTGCAGTCACATCAGATGGCAGTACCGACTCACGGTAAGCTGCATCTTGCTTGTCGAATGCATCTGTTGCCGGCATAGAAACAACCCGAACCTTACGGCCTGCTGCTGTTAGCTGTGCGTAAGCTTCAGTGACCAGCTCAACCTCAGAGCCCGTCGCAATCAGAATAAGTTCTGGCTTGCCTTCGCAATCTTTCAGGATGTAACCACCCTTGGCGATGTCGGCAACCTGTGCTGCTGTACGCTCTTGCTGTGCCAGGTTCTGACGCGAGAAGATCAGCGCTGTCGGGCCATCTTTACGCTCGATGGCCAGTTTCCAAGCAACCGCAGATTCAACCTGATCACATGGACGCCATGTGCTCATGTTTGGTGTCAGGCGCAGTGAAGCAATTTGCTCTACCGGCTGGTGGGTAGGACCATCTTCGCCCAGACCGATTGAGTCGTGGGTGTAGACCTGAATGTTCTGCACTTTCATCAAAGCAGCCATACGCATTGCGTTACGTGCGTATTCCATGAACATCAGGAACGTCGCGCCGTAAGGTACGAAACCGCCGTGTAGTGCGATACCGTTCATGATTGCCGTCATCCCGAATTCACGGACACCGTAGTGAATATAGTTACCCGAGAAGTCTCCGGCCGTTAGTGACTGAGAACCAGACCACATGGTCAGGTTAGACGGCGCAAGGTCAGCAGAGCCGCCCATGAACTCAGGGAGCATTGCACCAAACGCTTCTAGCGCATTTTGCGAGGCTTTACGTGATGCGATGTTTGCCGGATTAGCCTGAAGATCAGCAATGATTGCATTGGCTTTCTCTTCCCACTGTGCAGGCAGATCACCGTTTACGCGGCGCTTGTATTCAGCAGCAAGCTCAGGGTAAGCAGCAGCATATGCGGCAAACTTCTCGTCCCATGCCGATTCCTTCGCGGCACCCGCTTCTTTCGCATCCCACTCAGCAGCAATATCTGCAGGGATTTCGAAAGGACCATGGTTCCAGCCCAGGAATTCACGGGCTGCGGTGATTTCGTCAGCGCCTAGCGGTGCGCCGTGGCAGTCGTGAGAACCTGCTTTGTTCGGTGAACCAAAACCAATGATAGTCTTAGTACAGATCAGAGTTGGTTTGCCGGTTTCAGCCTTCGCAGCTTCAATTGCAGCGTTGATTGCGTCCGCATCGTGACCATCAACAGCAGGAATCACATGCCAGCCGTACGCTTCGAAACGCTTCGGCGTATCGTCAGAGAACCAGCCTTGAACGTCACCGTCGATAGAAATACCGTTGTCATCCCAGAACGCAACTAGCTTGCCCAGCCCCAAAGTGCCCGCCAGTGAACAAGCTTCGTGAGAGATCCCTTCCATCAGACAGCCATCACCCATGAATACATAAGTGTTGTGGTCAACGATATCATGGCCGTCACGGTTGAACTGCGCAGCAAGGGCCTTTTCTGCCATCGCCATACCAACACCGTTAGTAATACCCTGACCGAGTGGACCTGTTGTTGTTTCGATACCTGGTGCGTAACCGTATTCAGGGTGACCCGGAGTTTTCGAGTGCAGCTGACGGAAGTTCTTCAGATCATCGATAGACAGGTCATAACCGGTCAGGTGAAGCAGAGAGTAAATAAGCATTGAACCGTGGCCGTTTGACAAAATAAAACGGTCGCGATCAGCCCACTGCGGGTTTTGTGGGTTGTGGTTCATGTGGCTGCGCCACAGTACTTCAGCGATATCTGCCATACCCATAGGTGCACCAGGATGGCCAGAGTTCGCTTGTTGAACGCCGTCCATGCTCAGGGCGCGGATAGCATTTGCCAGCTCTTTACGAGAATTAGCGTTACGTGAAGACATGTCTGCTCCAGAAATTCGTAGACTGTTATGGTGGCTACCTGTTCGCATCGGCGTAACAAATTAGCCATGATTCGGCGGGCGGGTATTGTCGCAAAGTCTACCCCCATACTGCAAACGATTTCCTGCAAAAAATAAGACCAAATTCAATAAGCTGGACAAACAGCAGGCTTAACTATCTGTAATCAAAGCATCATAAGTAAACGTTTGCTATACGGTTCGGGCATTTCCCTACAATTCACAATGTTGATTTTATACCAGTTGTCGGTATTATAGACGTCTAGACGGAGGTAGCTCTATACATTCAAACGTATATCCGTATGCATCAAGGTTCTGTATTCCCTTGATTCAGAGCTCCCCATTACCAACCCATAATCATATAAAAAGCGAGAGTACGCATGTCGAAGCACCTGTTTACTTCTGAGTCAGTATCAGAAGGCCATCCAGATAAAATTGCAGATCAAATTTCTGATGCAGTCTTGGATGCGATCCTGGAACAGGATCCAAAAGCACGTGTTGCGTGTGAAACTTACGTCAAGACCGGTATGGTTATGGTCGGTGGTGAAATCACTACCTCGGCTTGGGTTGATATCGAAGAAATTACCCGTGAGACAATACGTGAAATCGGCTACGTGAACTCTGATATGGGTTTTGATGCCAACTCTTGTGCGGTCCTGAGCGCAATTGGTAAGCAATCTCCAGACATCAACCAGGGTGTTGACCGTGAAGACCCGCGCGAACTAGGCGCCGGTGATCAGGGCATCATGTTCGGCTATGCTACCAACGAAACCGAAATCCTGATGCCGGCACCGATCACTTATGCTCACCGTCTGGTTGAGCGCCAGGCAAAAATTCGTAAGAACGGTACCCTGCCTTGGCTACGCCCTGATGCGAAAAGCCAGGTAACGTTCGCTTACGATCAAGGCAAAATCGTCGGTATCGATGCCGTCGTCCTTTCAACTCAGCACTGTGACAGCATTGAGCTGCAAGTACTGCAGGAAGCGGTGATGGAAGAAATCATCAAGCCGGTACTGCCTGCTGAGTGGCTGAACAAAGACACCAAATACTTCATCAACCCGACCGGCCGTTTCGTAATCGGTGGCCCAATGGGTGACTGTGGCCTGACTGGCCGTAAGATCATTGTTGACACCTACGGCGGTGCAGCTCGTCACGGTGGTGGTGCCTTCTCAGGTAAAGATCCATCAAAAGTTGACCGTTCTGCGGCTTACGCTGCACGTTATGTTGCGAAAAACATCGTAGCCGCAGGTCTGGCTGGCCGTTGTGAAATCCAGCTTTCTTACGCTATCGGCGTTGCGGATCCAACGTCTATCATGGTAGAAACGTTCGGTACTGAAAACGTACCTCATGACGTTATCGTTGAAGCAATTCGTCAAAATTTCGACCTGCGCCCATACGGCCTGATCGAAATGCTTGACCTACTGAAGCCTATATACCAGAAAACGGCTGCTTACGGTCACTTCGGTCGTGAAGAGTTCCCTTGGGAAGCGACTGACAAGGCAGAAATGCTACGCGACTTCGCTAACATCAAGTAAGCGACAACGTACTGATTATAAAAAGGAAGCTTCGGCTTCCTTTTTTTATATCTATGGTTCTGGATGAAAAATCG
The DNA here is from genome assembly GCF_057456235.1 of Photobacterium sp. NCBI lineage: Bacteria > Pseudomonadati > Pseudomonadota > Gammaproteobacteria > Vibrionales > Vibrionaceae > Photobacterium > Photobacterium sp. The sequence continues at coordinate 64,707 of NZ_JBVCPH010000018.1, forward strand.
CCCATACTGATAACAACGCAGCTTTCCGCTCTGCCAATAAGATCTAAGGGCCACAGAGCCATAATGACTCTTCTCCCCCTCACCTCGTTCACGATATACTCCAAGCTACCCTGCAATGAACTTTGGATAACTATGTCCCCCCTTCACACCCAAGTCATTGAAAAGACTAAATACTGCATCACACTAGCCGAAGGAAAACTGGGAAAGCGCTTCCCGTTCCCCACAATCAAGTTCAACCAGCGCGGTAAAATTGCCGGCAGTGCCCGGCTGCAGGGGTGGGAAGTCCGCTTCAATCCGGTACTGCTTGCAGAAAATCCAGAGGCATTTCTCACCGAGGTCGTTCCTCATGAGATCGCTCACCTGCTCACCTTCAAGTTATTTGGCCGGGTCCGCCCTCACGGCGCTGAATGGCAGACCATGATGACGCAAGTTTTTGGTATTCCGGCCCGCACAACACATAGCTTCGATATTCAGTCGGTCAGGGGACAGACCTTCCCCTACTCCTGTTCCTGCAGTGAACATCTGCTTACCATCCGTCGCCATAATAAAGTGCTTCGCCAACAAGCCGCCTATCACTGCACAAAATGCCGCCAACCGCTAACCCCTGCAATATAGACTGAACTTTTACGCATGAAATGTAATTGACAACAATATAAGTGTGAAGTGCTTCTAAATCATAGAAATATTGATAAGCTTGCCGAACAGATCTTCAGCGCAGGATAATCAATGAAAACCTCGTTTAATAAGTGGCTGGCACTCATGTTGCTGCTTACCGCGACTGCAATATCCACAAGTTCGATAGCAGCGCCGCCAACTTCATTCAGTAAAGCAAAAAAAATCGCCGTGAAGATCTATCAGGATCATCCCACCAGCTTTTACTGTGGTTGCGATATACAATGGCAAGGGAAAAAAGGCATACCAGATTTGGCCAGTTGCGGTTATCGGGTACGCAAACAGAAAAGACGTGCCAGCCGCATCGAATGGGAACATGTCGTCCCGGCCTGGCAATTTGGCCACCAGCTCCAGTGCTGGCAAGACGGGGGCCGTAAGAACTGTAAAAAAAATAAGCAGTTCAACCGCATGGAAGCAGATCTTCATAACCTGACCCCCGCGGTTGGTGAGGTCAACGGGGATCGGTCCAATTATCAGTTTCTGCCGTGGAATGGCAATAGCGGCGCTTTCTACGGCCAGTGCGAGATGAAAATCGATTTCAAAAATCGTCGTGCGGATCCACCGGAACACTCCCGTGGTGCGATAGCCCGAACCTATCTGTATATGAACCAGGAATACCAGTTCTCTCTCTCCAGACAACAACGCCAATTAATGGAAGCCTGGAACCGTCAGTATCCGGTAAGTACCTGGGAATGCGAGCGGGATCGCCGCATTGCAAAAGTTCAGGACAGCCATAACCCATTTGTTTTTGCCGCATGTGAGAAAACGGGATACTGATTTTAGAGGCGTAGGGCGAGTAACGAGATTGCTTGAAGGTATTCTCGCGACTCGCCACCTACGTTTCGCGACTTTTCATCAGCATTACTCCTTGTTCAGTCCTCTTTTATATTTTCCGCCACCTTGTAATTTGCCTCAACGGTATCCATGTTAAGATGCAACAAGCGAATAATTTAGACAGTAGACAGGTTATCGATCTCACCATGAGAATCCCACGTATTTACCACCCTGAGTCGCTACCGGATCAGGGCAAAGTTATGCTTAGTGATGATGCTGCCAACCATGTTGGCCGGGTCATGCGTATGCAAGCCGGCCAGGAAATAGAAATGTTCGACGGCAGTGATGCTGAGTTTCCGGCGGTTATCACCCATGCCAGCAAGAAAAGCGTTGAAGTTGAGATCCAGTGCCGACGCGAAAACAGTGTCGAATCACCACTCGATATTCACCTCGGCCAGGTGATCTCCCGTGGTGAAAAAATGGAATTCACTATCCAGAAATCGGTTGAGCTGGGTGTGAACACCATTACACCGCTAATTTCTGAACGCTGTGGCGTCAAACTGAATACTGAACGTTTCGAGAAAAAACTGGCGCAGTGGCAAAGAATTGCGATCAGTGCCTGTGAGCAGTGCGGCCGTAATACCGTACCGGTGATCCGCCCGGTCATGAGGCTGGAAGAGTGGTGCGCGGAAGAATACGATGGCCTGAAACTCAACCTCCACCCTCGGGCCAACTACTCGATCAATACCTTACCGGCTCCGGTCACTAAGGTTCGCCTGCTTATTGGCCCTGAAGGCGGCCTGTCAGCCGAAGAAATCGCGATGACAGAGCAATATAAATTTGATGAAATCCTGCTTGGTCCACGCGTATTGCGTACCGAAACCACAGCGATGACCGCAATCACAGCCCTGCAAGTCCGCTTTGGCGATTTGGGCTAACGAGCAGCTCTAATACTAGGAGAGAGAAATGATCAAACTGGGTATCGTGATGGACCCGATTGAGTCTATCAACATCAAAAAAGATTCCAGCTTTGCCATGATGATGGAAGCTCAGCGTCGCGGCTGGGAAATCCACTACATGGAAATGAACGACCTGTCTTTAGAGCAGGGCAAAGCTGTCGCTCGTACCCGTGTCGTAAGCCTGAAAGAAGATCCGAACGGCTGGTTTGAATTCACCAGCGAGCAGGAAATCTCCCTGTCTGATCTCGACGCTGTACTGATGCGTAAAGATCCGCCGTTTGACACCGAATATATCTACGCAACCTACATTCTTGAGCGCGCTGAAAACGAAGGGGCGCTGATCGTCAATGAACCTCGCAGCCTGCGTGACTGCAACGAAAAACTGTTCACGGCCTGGTTCCCGGATCTCACCCCGACCACTCTCGTGACCCGTCGTACTGACAAAATTAAAGCCTTCCATCAAGAGCATGGCGATATCATTTTAAAACCGCTTGACGGCATGGGCGGCTCATCCATTTTCCGTATAATGCATGGCGATCCCAATGTCTCGGTGATCATTGAAACGCTGACCAAGCATGGCCAAAACTATTGCATGGCACAAACCTTTGTGCCGGATATCAGCAATGGTGATAAGCGTATTCTGGTTGTTGACGGCGAGCCGATGCCATATTGCCTGGCCCGTATTCCGGCGGAAGGCGAAACCCGGGGGAACCTGGCGGCAGGAGGCCGCGGTGAAGCGCGTCCGATCAGCGAAACTGACCGTAAAATCGCAGAAACGGTTGCTCCGGTACTGAAAGAAAAAGGGCTGATTTTTGTCGGTCTGGATATAATTGGCGATAAACTGACTGAAATCAACGTCACCAGCCCAACCTGTATTCGCGAAATCGAAGCGGCTTTCGATATCTCAATTACCGGTAAGCTAATGGATGCCATTGAGCGTCGCGTTGCTGCGCGCGCTTAATCACTCGCGGTTAAGCTAACGCAACGCGATAGTGACTCACTATCACAAAGCGCTGACTTCACCAGAAGACAGCGCTTTTTATTTAATGATCACCAAAGTGGCTACGTTATACCAATTCCCCCAAATACTCTGCATACTGTAGTTATGAGAACATGTTGTCGGTGTTAGCTATGAATTTAACCAATCATTTTCTGGTCGCCATGCCTGGCATGCAAGACCCGCACTTCAAACGTGGCGTCATATATGTTTGTGAGCATAATGAAGAAGGCGCAATGGGCCTTGTCATCAACCTGCCTATCGAAATTTCTGTCGGCAGCATGCTCGATCAAATTGAAGTGGAACGCCAGCTTCCCGTCAATAATCCCGATAGCCTAGAGCAACAGGTACTTAACGGTGGTCCGGTCGCGGAAGATCGTGGATTTGTGCTGCATAAGCGTAAAGGCCACTTCGAGTCCAGTATCGATATCAACGAAGAGATATCGATAACGACTTCACAAGATATTCTGCCACTGCTGGGAACCAGTGAAGCCCCTGAAAAATTTCTGGTTGCTCTCGGCTATGCCGGATGGTCAGCAGGTCAGCTAGAGCAGGAACTTGTTGATAATAGCTGGCTGACCATGGAAGCAGACAGTGACATTATTTTTGAAACCCCAATCAGTAAGCGCTGGGATAAAGCCGTCGCCAAGTTAGGGATTAATTCAGCCAACCTTTCGATAGAAAAAGGACACGCATGAGCGCCTCACGCAGTGTATTAGCATTTGATTACGGCACCAAAAGTATTGGTGTTGCCATTGGCCAGGAATTAACTGGCACAGCAAGCCCTTTAGCCGCCTTAAAAGCCAAAGATGGGATTCCCAGCTGGGAAGCGATAGAAAAACTGCTGAAAGAATGGCAACCGGATTTAGTGGTCGTCGGCCTGCCGCTCGATTTAAGAGGGGGAGAGCTGGAAACCATTACCCCACGCGCAAAGAAATTTGCCAACCGGCTGCACGGTCGCTTTGGTTGCGTGGTTGAACTGCATGACGAACGGCTGAGCACTGTTGAAGCTAAATCGGATCTGTTTGATCGTGGCGGTTACCGTTCGTTGAGCAAAGGGAATATCGATTCACAATCGGCTGTCGTGATCCTGGAAAGCTGGTTCGAACGCCAGTACGGTTAATCGAGTATCGAGTATTGAGCTCTCAATGCTTCGATACTCGGTCAAAAAAACCATCGCTCCCTCCTGTACAGCTTTCCACCTAAGATCCAGCGCCAAGCTGCCCTCTCTAAATACACCTTAAGATCTTAACTCAAGGATCCCCTGTTTATCGGGTCTGATCAGCTTGTACAGCTTTTTGACTACTATAACCCAAAAGCTGTATTTGCTGTACAGTAAGATCTTGGGATTATTTATTGGCAATAAATATCAATACGTTATCTTTCATGTACAGCACTTACAGCTTTAGGATCATGGGAGGTAGAAAACTGATCAGCCCATATCAACCGTCACCCCGTCTAAGGCGCTGCCGCCCATCTGTTCTTGATTGCCCACCTTGATCATCAAACGCAGATCATTGGCCGAATCCGCATGGTGCAAGGCATCCTGCTCGCTGATCTTGCCACCACAGAACAACTGATACAGCGATTGATCAAACGTCACCATGCCGGACTCGCCCGACTTGGTCATGACACCTTTAATCTCATGTAACTCACCTCGGCGGATCAAATCGGCAACCCGCGGGGTATTGATCAACAGCTCAAAGGCGGCATGCCTCCCCTCTCCTTGCGCATCAGGGACCAACTGCTGAGCCAGGATACATTTCAGATTCAATGACAGATCAAACAAGAACTGTTCGCGCCGCTCTTTCGGGACCAGGTGCAAAATTCGCTCAAGTGCCTGGTTAGCATTGTTAGCGTGCAGGGTTGCCATACAAAGGTGGCCGGTTTCGGCAAAATTCATTGCATACCCCATCGTTTCCGGGGTACGAACCTCGCCAATCAGAATCATATCCGGCGCCTGGCGTAGTGAATTTTTCAGCGCCACTTCATAGCTTTCGGTATCCAGCCCCACTTCACGCTGGGTAACAATACAACGGTTATGCTTATGCACAAATTCAATCGGATCTTCAACGGTCAAAATATGGCCGCTGGAGTTCTTATTGCGAAAGCCGGTCATTGCCGCCATTGAGGTGGATTTACCCGATCCGGTCGCACCGACCACCAGCACCAGGCCGCGCTTTGCCAGCACCATTTCCTGCATATCGACGGGCAGGCTTAGCTCAGACAGATCCGGGATCTCGGTTTCGATCCGGCGGACAACCATCCCCGGCAACTCTCGCTGCCAGAAGGCACTGACGCGAAAGCGCAGATCCCCTCTGACTAACGCATAATTGGCTTCTCGACTAGCAACAAACTCTGCGGATAGCTCGCTATCCATTGCTTCATCAAATAGTGCATCGACCCTGTTCCGTGTCAGTACCTCACCCAGTGCATGCAAGTTGCCGTCAATACGCAACAGGCAAGGTGAATCAACCGTAATATACAGATCCGACGCTTTACGGCTCACGACTTCGTTGAGGATCTCTTGCAGCTTCATTCTCGTTCCTTCGTCATCTATTTCGTTTTCAGGATAGGTAGTGGCTGGGGCATTACAGAATGGAGGTTGAACCATCGACAATCCTGCGACCTTCTTCTGCTTCTACCATCCCTTGTGCCACCAGCATCTTAATACTCTGCTCTATCGTTTGCATTCCCAGCGCAGAACCGGTCTGGATCATCGAATACATCTGCGCCACTTTATCTTCGCGGATCAGGTTTCGAATCGCCGGTGACGCCATCATAATTTCATGGGCCGCAACCCGGCCGCCACTGACGCACTTAAGCAGGTGTTGTGACACCACGGTACGTAACGATTCTGACAGCATAGAGCGTACCATCGCTTTATCATTGCCCGGGAACACATCAATGATCCGGTCGACGGTTTTCGCTGCCGAACTGGTGTGTAAAGTGCCTAACACTAAGTGGCCAGTTTCGGCTGCTGTCAGCGCCAGACTAATCGTTTCTTTGTCGCGTAATTCTCCGACAACGATAACATCCGGATCTTCACGCAGTGATGAACGCAGCGCATTGTGGAAGCTATGGGTATCACGGTGCACTTCACGCTGGTTAATCAAACTGCGTTTGCTGCGGTGAACAAATTCAACCGGATCTTCAATCGTCAGAATATGACGGTTGTAGTTTTCATTAATATAATCAACCAGCGATGCGATAGTGGTCGATTTACCCGAGCCAGTGGCTCCGGTTACCAGCACTAAACCACGCTGACACTGAGCAATTTTATAGAACACCTCAGGCACATTAAGTGACTCGAGGGTGGGAATCTCGACAGGGATGGTACGGAACACCGCAGCACTGCCTCGGGATTGATGGAAGGCATTGACCCGGAAGCGGCCAACATTCGGTAATTCAAACGAAAAATCAACTTCCAGCTTTTCTTCGTATTCACGGCGCTGCGCATCGTTCATAATGTCAAACATTAAACGATGTACATCAGAATGCTCTAACGATGGCAAACTGAGTTTTCTTACATCACCGTCCACTCTGATCATTGGCGGTACACCAGCAGAAAGGTGCAGATCAGAGGCGTTATGTTTTACACTAAAGTCCAGCAGTTCGGTGATATCCATTAATTTTCCCCACAGAATCAATTATGAGTAGTATCAAACAAAACATTGAACAGGTCATCACTCAGATAACCTCTGCGGCCGAAAAATGCGGTCGAGCAACAGATTCCGTGCAATTATTGGCGGTAAGTAAAACCAAACCGATAGCTGCAATCGACGAAGCGATCACTGCCGGCCACCGCGCATTTGGTGAAAACTACGTGCAGGAAGGGGTCGAAAAGGTGCAGCATTTTGCTGATAGCCCCTATGCAGACCAGCTCGTCTGGCATTTTATTGGCCCTATCCAGTCCAATAAAACCCGTTTAATCGCCGAGCATTTTGACTGGGTACACTCTATTGACCGGGCTAAGATAGCCCGTCGCCTGAGTGAGCAACGCCCAACCGGGCTGCCGCCATTGAATGTACTGTTGCAGGTTAATACCAGCAACGAGGAGAGTAAATCAGGGGTTAGCTTTGCCGAATTACCGGCATTGGCTGACGAGATTGCCAGTATGCCTAATCTGGTTCTGCGCGGCCTGATGTCAATTCCACAACAGGCCGACAGTTATGACAGCCAGTATGCCGCCTTTAAGTCACTGGCCGATGCTCAGCAGCAACTGCGGGCTAAACATCCGCAGCTCGATACCCTGTCGATGGGAATGAGTGGCGACATGGAAGCCGCGATTGCAGCAGGCAGCACGATGGTCCGTATTGGTACGGCAATTTTTGGTGCGAGAGATTATAAATAATCATCAGGGCAAGAAACGAGTCTAGAGATTTGAAGGGATTTTACCTCGAAACCAGAGCCGCGCACACTCGGCACTTTACACACAAGGATTTTATATGGAACAACGCTCAATCACTTTCATTGGTGCCGGCAACATGGCGCGCTCCATCATCGCCGGTTTAGTCGCCAGCGGTTATGCCGCCGACAAGATCACCGCCACCGCGCCCAGTGCTGCGCGACGGGAACCGCTGGCCCGGGATTACGGCATTCATACCGATTCCGATAACTGCCGTGCTGCCGGGCAAGCCGATGTCATTGTACTTGCCGTTAAGCCGCAGTTAATGGAAAGCGTATGTAATGAACTGCAGGACATTAATTTTGCCGGCAAGCTGGTAATTTCAATTGCTGCCGGGATCTCAGTTGCGCGCCTCAATGAAATGCTGAATACCGAACTGAATCTGGTCCGGGTAATGCCCAACACACCATCATTAATCGGCAAAGGCATGAGTGGCCTGTTTGCGCCACCGGCGGTGCCTGCAGAAGATAAAACCTTCGCCGAAAATCTGATGCAAGCGGTAGGCGAAGTCTGCTGGGTTGAGCAAGAATCTGGGATTAACGGTATCATTGCCGCGGCAGGTAGTGCGCCGGCGTATTTCTTCTTGTTCATGGAAGCCATGCAGGCAGAAGCGATTAAGCAGGGGTTTTCCCCAGATACCGCCCGTCAGTTGGTACAGCAGTCAGCATTGGGTGCGGCGGAACTGGTGGTAGCGAACCCGGATACCGAGCTGGCAACCCTGCGTGAGCAGGTAACATCCAAAGGCGGAACCACCGCTGAAGCACTACGCACATTTAATGAACACCAACTTAGTGATATCGTAGCCAAAGCAATGCGTGCTGCTGTATCTCGCGCTCAAGAAATGGAAAAACTGTTTTAAGGTTAACTTATGAATTCTATTGGTTTTTTAGTAAGTACTGCATTCGATCTCTATATCATGATCGTATTGCTAAGAATTTGGCTCCAGTGGGCCCGTGCTGATTTCTACAATCCGTTCTCTCAATTTGTAGTAAAAGCCACCCAGCCGGTTGTTGGGCCGCTACGCCGTATGATCCCACCGATTGGCGGCTTAGATTTAGCGACGTTAATCTTCGCTTATCTGTTAAGCATGGGTAAGTTCTTAATCCTGCAATTAGTCTTAAATGGCACGATCTTATTTAGCCCGGAATTCCTCTGGATTGGCGGTCTGTCACTGCTGAAAGCCGCTGGCGGCCTACTGTTCTGGGTACTGCTGATCCGCGCAATTCTAAGCTGGGTAAGCCAGGGACGCAGCCCTATCGAGTTCGTGATGCACCAGTTAACGGAACCGATGACCGCACCCATTCGCCGTATTATCCCTGCAATGGGTGGTCTTGACCTGAGTGTCTTGGTGCTGTTCATTGGCCTGCAATTCGCCAATTTCTTAATGGGTGATCTGATCGGTCCAATCTGGTTCCAGCTATGAGTCAAACCGCCGCAGTAAGCCCGTCAGGCGACGATCTGGTGATCCGCCTGTACATTCAACCGAAAGCCAGCCGCGATCAGATCGTCGGCTTGCATGGTGATGAGCTGAAAATTGCCATCACCGCACCTCCGGTAGATGGCAAGGCGAATGCGCATTTGGTTAAGTACTTAGCAAAACAGTTTCGGGTTGCCAAAGGGCACGTCATCGTGGAAAAAGGCGAACTGGGACGTCACAAGCAGGTTCGTATCGAAACCCCGCGAGAAGTCCCGGCAGCGATCGCAGAGCTATTGTAACACCGGCTTTAACGAACGATTGAACCGCGTTAATTAAGGGGCGAATTCATAACGATGGATTCGCCGCTATACTAATAGAGGCGCTGATGGAGCCGCTGAAATACCTGCCGGGACAAAATTACCTCATGATCTGGTAAGTCTAAATAAGGAAAATTTTATGATTCGGATTCTATGTTTATTATCGGCAATACTCTTTACTGCATTACCGGTCCGGGCAGAACAATTCATAAATGTCGGAGATCTGGAAATCCATTACTCCAGCTTTCCCTCCACCTTTCTGACGCCTGATGTTGCCAATACCTATCGGATTTCGCGTAGTCGCTATTCCGCCGTTGTGAATATCGCCGTACTGGATAAATCACAGGAAGGAAAGCCAGCGGTTAGAGCGGTAGTATCAGGCACAGCCCGCAACCTTCTCGGGACCGAAAAGAAACTTTCTTTCCGGGAAATCCGCGAGGGAGAGGCTATTTACTACATTGCAGAGCTAAGCCACACCAACGAAGAACGCTTCAGGTTCATTATTGATGTGACCCAAAATGGGACTAACGGCCAAATCAATTTCGATCAGACCTTCTACGTCGATTAAATCGCTTTTATCCCCCCAGCCAACATAAGAACAACCACCCGGGGAGCGCCAGCTCCTCTTCTTTTTCTTTTACTCAATAGCGCCTGCCCGTTATCATAGCGCCTCAGCCAGATATCATTCTCCGAGGAACAGTAATGAGTAAACTAGTGCTAGCAACGGGTAACCAGGGCAAAGTCAAAGAGATGGCCAGCCTGCTTGCTGACTTTGGCTTTGATGTTGTCGCGCAAAGTGACTATCAGGTTTCTTCCGTCGCTGAAACCGGCACCACGTTTATTGAAAACGCCATCATCAAAGCACGCCATGCCGCCAAGGAAACCGGCCTGCCAGCCATTGCTGACGATTCCGGCCTGGAAGTGGATTGCTTAAAAGGGGCACCGGGGATCTACTCTGCTCGCTACGCGGGCGAAAATGCGACCGATCAGCAGAACCTGGCAAAGCTCCTGGCTGATATGGAAGGTGTACCAGCCGAACAACGTACGGCGCGTTTTCACTGCGTGCTGGTCATGATGCGCCACGAGAACGATCCGACCCCGCTGGTTTGCCACGGTAGCTGGGAAGGCAGCATTCTGACTGAGGCCCACGGTGAAAATGGCTTTGGTTATGATCCGGTATTCTGGGTTCCGGAAGATCAGTGCGCTTCTGCAGAGCTGGAGCCGGAACGTAAGAAACAACTGTCACACCGCGGCAAAGCCCTGCAAAAGCTCTTTGCTGCCCTGAAGGACGCCTAATGTTAGTTCCACCACCGCTAAGCCTGTATGTTCATATCCCATGGTGTGTGCAGAAATGCCCGTATTGCGACTTTAACTCCCATGCACTTAAAGCCGAGATTCCGGAGCTTGACTATATCGACGCCCTGATCGACGATCTGGAAATCGATCTGGCGAAATATCAGCTGCAAGGGGGTAGCCGCCCGCTGCACTCAATCTTTATTGGTGGTGGTACGCCAAGCCTGATTTCACCAGCCGAAATCGGACGATTGCTAAAAGCAATTGAAGCGAGGATCCCGTTTAGCGCTGACATTGAAATCACCATGGAAGCAAACCCAGGTACGGTTGAAGCCGGCCGTTTCCTCGCTTACCAACAGGTCGGGGTTAATCGTATTTCGATTGGCGTCCAGAGCTTTCAGGATGAGAAGCTGGCTCGCCTTGGCCGTATTCATGGCAGCGATGAAGCCCGTAAAGCCGCACAACGGGCAACGGAGGCGGGCTTAAACAGTTTTAATATCGATCTGATGCACGGCTTGCCGGATCAATCGACGGACGATGCCCTGTATGATCTTAAGCAGGCTATTGCGCTCAACCCACCGCATTTATCCTGGTACCAGCTAACGATAGAGCCCAACACATTATTCTATTCTAAACCGCCGACATTGCCCGATGACGACAACTTATGGGATATCTTTGAACAGGGCCATCAGATCCTGACAGAGGCCGGATATGTCCAGTATGAAATATCCGGTTACAGCAAGCCCGGCTTGCAGTGCCGTCACAACCTCAACTACTGGCGTTTTGGTGATTATCTCGGTATCGGCTGCGGTGCCCACGGCAAGATCAGCTTTGCCGATGGCAACATTACCCGTACCGTGAAAGTGAAGCACCCGCGTGGCTACCTCAAGTCGGATAAGCCTTACCTGGACAAAGAAATCCAGGTCGAGCCTCGGGAGCGGCCATTTGAGTTTTTCATGAACCGTTTCCGTCTGTTAGAAGCGTGCCCCAAGCAGGACTATGTCGAGCGAACAGGCTTACCATTAGCATCGATTGAAACCGGTATTCAATGGGCTTTAGAAAAGAACTATCTGACCGATAACGGCGAAGAATGGCAGATCACCGAGCACGGTAAATTATTCCTCAACGATCTGCTGGCTGCTTTTGTCGAGGAAGAGTAGATAAGTTGGGAGTATCGAGTATCGAGTATCGAGTATCGAGTATCGAGTATCGAGTAGCATCCTCTCGATACTCGTCTCTCGAAACCTTCTTTGCTATTTATTTTTCAATCACATACGCGAAAGGCGATCCCCTAAAAGATCGAGCGTCCAATTCGCTCGGAAAGCAACTCTAGCGCAGCCGTTCCTGCCAGTGAATTACCGGAAGGATCCAGCTCCGGAGACCATACCGTAATCGTCATTTCTCCCGGCACGATAGCCACAATGCCGCCACCGACGCCAGATTTGCCCGGCATACCCACTCGGTAAGCAAACTCACCCGCGCCATCGTACAAACCGCAAGTTGCGAGCAAAGCATTCATTTGCTTACTCTGAGTTTGGCTGATAATTTTTCCTTGTGCGCCTAGAGGAAGCCCTTTATTCGCTAAGTAACTGAATGTACGTGCCAAATCGACACAACTCATTTTGAGGGCGCAGTAACTGAAGTAGTTGGTCAGCACTGGCATCACCTCATTGTCGAAGTTACCGAATGAACGCATCAAATAAGCAATCGAGGCATTGCGATCACTGTTCTGCATCTCCGATGCCGCAACCGCTTTGTCATAAACGATATGCGGGTTACAGGCCAGTTCACGTACCAGTTCCAGCATCCGGTATTGCGGTGCCGATAAACGGCTATGCAGCAAATCCGACACCACTAAAGCCCCGGCGTTAATGAATGGATTACGCGGAATACCGTTTTCCAGTTCGAGCTGGATCATCGAGTTAAACGCATGGCCTGACGGTTCTTTGCCCACACGCCGCCAAATTTCATCCGGCTCATACAAGGTCATCGCCAGCGTCAGCGCCATTACCTTAGAGATCGACTGAATAGAGAAGCCTTCCTGACTGTCACCAGCCTGAATGATTTCACCGTCGTTATAACAAACCGCAATACCCAGCTTATGCGCCGGCACGTCAGCCAGCGCAGGAATGTAATCAGCGACTTTACCCTGACCGATTAACGGTCTGACGTCGTCAAGAATATCAGTGAGCAGCTGTTCAGTTGGCTTCATTCTTCTTCTCCGGGGGGCAAAAAAGCCAACACTAAAGTTGGCTTTAACGGCATGATCCAATCATCACTATTCGGTGATCACTCTCACCATTTAGTTGCTTATGCTTATGATTTAAAAGCGAATAGCAAAGTGATGAAAATTATTCAGTTCGGCCGTATTTCATGTCCCATACGCCATGGCCTAAACGGTGGCCACGCGCTTCAAATTTAGTTAACGGACGATCATCCGGACGGGCGATATAGTCACCGTCAGTGGCCGTATTACGGTAGCCTGGTGCAGCATTCATCACTTCCACCATGTGCTCTGCGTAGTTTTCCCAGTCAGTCGCCATGTGGAAGATGCCACCGATTTTCAGTTTTTTACGTAACATTTCAGCAAATGCCGGCTGTACGATACGACGCTTGTGGTGACGAGCTTTATGCCATGGGTCGGGGAAAAACAGCTGTACCGTATCTAAGCTGCCATCCGGGATCATATAATCGAACACTTCCACGGCATCGTGGCACATAACGCGTAAATTTGTCAGCTCGGCCTCGCCAGCTGCCATCAGACAAGCCCCGACACCCGGGCTATGCACTTCGATGCCAATGAAGTTTTTCTCCGGGGCATTTTTGGCCATCTCGACTAACGATGCGCCCATGCCAAAACCGATTTCCAGCACCACAGGTGCCTCACGGTGATAGACCTCTTTCCAGTCCAGCATTTGCTGAGCGAAATCGATACCCATTGTCGGCCAATTTTTTTCCATGGCCGTCTCCTGGCCCTTGGTTAAACGGCCTTCACGACGTACAAAGCTGCGGATCTTACGTACCAGTTTGCCGTCTTCGGTAAATTCAGACACCGTTACGTCGCCTGAGGTCTTTGAAACTTCGCTCATGATTAATACCTAAAACTGAAAATGAATAAAAACTAAGCGCTGGCATTATCCAAAGTTATGGCTTAAGTGCAAGCTTATATCCCCAAACCACGTCAAAATGCCAAGGTCTGCAAGCGTTGCTGAGATTTGGGTATAGATTGCGACCTGAGGGCATTTATGATGCAATCACGCCACACTATTATAACATGCGGCCCCCGCCGCCACTAAAATCAGCCGAGTGAGTTAATTCTGTGAGTACTTCTTTTTCCGATGCCATTTTAGCTTGGTATGATAAATTTGGTCGTAAGACCCTGCCCTGGCAGCAAAATAAAACCCCCTATAAAGTATGGCTATCCGAAATCATGCTCCAGCAGACCCAAGTCGCCACGGTGATTCCCTATTTTGAACGTTTTATCGCCCGCTTCCCTACCGTTGAAGAGCTGGCAGCCGCTGAGCAGGACGAGGTGCTTCATCTCTGGACCGGACTGGGTTATTACGCCCGCGCCCGCAATTTACACAAAGCCGCTCAACTGATTGTGTCACAGCATCACGGTGAATTTCCTGTCGATATTGTTGAGGTTCAGGCCTTACCCGGTATTGGCCGCTCAACGGCAGGCGCCGTATTGTCACTGGCTCTCAAACAGCATCATGCGATTTTAGATGGTAACGTGAAGCGGACACTGGCCCGTTGCTATGCCGTCGCAGGCTGGCCGGGCAAGAAACCGGTTGAAAATACCCTGTGGGAAATTGCCGAAACCAACACGCCGGCAACCGGCGTCGAGCGCTACAATCAGGCGATGATGGATATGGGGGCAATGATCTGCACCCGCAGTAAACCTAAATGTGAACTGTGCCCGGTAGCCAAACAATGCGAAGCGAAAGCACAAGATCGCCAGAGCGATTTTCCGGGTAAGAAGCCGAAAAAAACCATGCCCGAGAAACAGACCTGGTTCGCCATTTTACAACATGGTGAAGAGGTCTGGCTTGAGCAACGCCCGCCGGCGGGGATCTGGGGAGGCTTGTGGTGTTTCCCGCAAACCGACACCGCTGATCTGGCCCCGTTACTGGAACAGCGCTTTGGCTCGGTTCCGGTTAATATCACCGAAACCGAGCAGTTACATGCCTTCCGTCATACTTTCAGTCACTACCATCTGGATATCGTCCCGATCCGAATGCAGTTGGCAGCCCCGGTTAATGTTGTTCAGGAAGGTGCAAACGGACAATGGTACAACTTAAATGCACCGCCTAAAGTCGGTTTAGCCGCTCCGGTGCAACAGATCTTAGAAAGTCTGCATTATGAGCTGAACGCCGCCTTATCCTAGATGCAACAGCAACACTCTGGTATAACTAGCAGCATACTCATTAAGGTCATGATTAAGGAGCCACTCAATGAGCCGTACTGTTTTTTGTACCCGTCTTCAAAAAGATGCGGAAGGTTTAGATTTTCAACTTTATCCCGGCGAGTTGGGAAAGCGCATTTTTGACAATATTTCGAAAGAGGCCTGGGCTGAGTGGCAAAGTAAGCAAACGATGCTGATCAATGAGAAAAAGCTGAACATGATGAACCCAGAACATCGCCAGCTACTTGAGGCTGAAATGGTTAACTACCTGTTTGAAGGCCAGGACGTCGTGATCGACGGTTATACCCCGCCAAGCGAATAATCCTCACCGATAGCGGGCTAACTGACAAAAACCAGAGTTGTTCTGAGCCCAATAAAGGCAACTAACATCACGGTTTATCACTGTGTAGCCGTTAAAAAGCTTACCCAGAGTGGTATAAAATGACATTATTGATGATTAATCAATGATGTCATTTTTTTACCTGTCTAATTTATGAAAACACGCTTTGTTATCTTATTATCTGTCATTCTGCTAAACGGATGTAGCCGTGAATTAGTCGAAAAAATCTATGACGTCGACTACGGTACGACCAACCGCTTTGCTAAAAACCTTGCGCCGCTGCCGGGGCAATTTACCAAAGATGCCGCTGCGCTTGAGCGTTTACTCAGCTCCTTTAACGGTAAAGTGAAAAGGTACTGGGGAGACAATGATGCCCTGATGGCCGGCAAGCGCCAGTATGTAAAATACACCGATGGTTATCAAAGCCGTACCCATGTCGACTTTGAACGCGGTGTCGTTATCGTTGAAACAGTGGCTAAAACCGAGCCGGAGAAACACTTAAGAGAAGCCATCGCCACCACGTTACTCACCCCCGACAACCCTGCAGGCGTCGACCTCTACTCAGATTTGGCGATTGAACTGAAGGGGAAGCCTTTCCTCTACGGCCAGGTTTTAGATCAGGAAGGCAAGCCCATTAAGTGGTCATGGCGGGCGAATCAGTTTGCCGAGTACCTGGTCGGCAGCCAGCTAAAAAAGAAGATGATCCGTTACCAGCAGGCTTACTATGTTGAGATCCCGATGGTGGCCGATCACGTCAATAAACGCAGTTATAAATATGCCAGCATTGTACGAGATGCATCTCGCCGCTATGGCATTAAAGAAGATCTCATTTACGCCATCATCAAAACAGAAAGCAGCTTTAATCCTTATGCCGTCAGTCGAGCCAATGCTTATGGCCTGATGCAGGTGGTTCCGAAAACCGCCGGGGCCGATGTGTTCAAATTAGTCAAAAAGAAATCAGGCACACCATCGCCTGAGTACCTGTTTGATCCGGCGAGTAATATCGATACTGGCACGGCCTATTTTTACATTTTGCGTAACCGCTACCTGAAGGATGTACAAAATCCGTTGTCGCTGCACTACAGTATGATCTCGGCCTACAACGGTGGTACAGGCGGGGTACTGAGTACTTTCGCTCGTGATAGAAAACGGGCAATGCGGGACTTGAATAACCTCCAACCCAATCAAGTGTACTGGGCCTTAACCAATAAACACCCAAAAGCCGAGGCAAGGCGCTACCTGCAAAAAGTCACCGACTTCCAAAAAGAATTTAATCAGGGAAACATCTAGTCTGTAATGACCGGTGAGTGGTGTTTTTATCGCCACCTCACCCCTTCAAAAAGCTCTGATGTGACAATCGCATACAGCGAAAATTTATCACAAAAGTTATGAACTGACGCAGAGTGAGCAAAAAGCGAGCAAGCAAACTGTTTCCGCTATTTTTCTCGAAAAATAAGTTGACGAAGCGGCTGAAAACCCGTTTAATAGCGCTCCGTTGCCTCGATAGCTCAGTCGGTAGAGCAGAGGATTGAAAATCCTCGTGTCGGTGGTTCGATTCCGCCTCGAGGCACCATTACTTCTTTCGGCCGTTCGTAAGAACACGTTTAGAAAATGGTGCAAGCAACGAAATGATAATTCCCCCTTAGTTCAGTTGGTAGAACGGCGGACTGTTAATCCGTATGTCGCAAGTTCAAGTCTTGCAGGGGGAGCCAAATTTTGTTTTTAGCCAATGGCTTGGAACTAAAAAAGATTTAGTGTGCCGACTTAGCTCAGTAGGTAGAGCAACTGACTTGTAATCAGTAGGTCACCAGTTCGACTCCGGTAGTCGGCACCATTTCTTAGCGATTGCTGCCAATAGCAGCATTGCAAAAGTAGAAGGCCTGAACCCCTTTTTACTTTTGCCTCGATAGCTCAGACGGTCGAGCAGAGGATTGAACATCCTCGTGTCGGTGGTTAGATTCCGCCTCGAGGCACCA